>CAWUMT010000350.1:0-1503 GCA_963923735.1 uncultured Acidimicrobiales bacterium | reverse complement strand
TGTATAAGAGACAGACGAGATCGAGCTCTTGGAGGCATCGCTCGCCGATGCGGCCGCAGAAGCTGACGCGGGAGAACTCTCCGCAGAGGACCTCTCGATCATTGAGGATCGGGACCGAGCGCGCCTCGCCGAGGTGAGGGCGCAGCTCGAGGCCCTCGGACCGCTGCAGGCGGCACCACCCACCCCAGTTCCCGAGACGCCTCGACGCCAGCGGTCACGGGGAACCAAGGTCATCGCCCTGATCACGATGCTGGTGCTCATCGTCGGTGGGATCGCTCTGGTGGTCTCTATGACCTCCTCGCCGACCCCCAGCGCAGCTGAGCAGCAGCGCACGCTGCTCGATCAAGCGGCGACGTTGGTGGAGCAGGGCAAGATCACTGATGCACTTCGGATCTACGGAACGGTGCTGAAGGCCAATCCGAACCAGGCCGAAGCGCTCGCTCAGTCAGGCTGGCTGACCTTCGAGGCCGGGGCGCAGGCGAACGACGCCGCGGTGATGTCCAAGGGAGAAGCCCAGGTGCGCGCCGCGATCGCCGCGCACCCCCGCCTCGCCGCCGCCCACCTCTATTTCGGGGTCATCAGCCTGGTGGCGGCCAAGGATCCCAACGGGGCGATGGCAGAGTTCCAGACCTTCGTGAACCTGAAGCCCAATGCGGCGCTTCTGGCCGCAGCGCAGCCGTATCTGGATGAGGCGGCGAAGCAGACCGGCAAGCCGATTCCCACCGCCCAGAACTAGGACCGCAACGAACGCAGGCGCTCGATGACGGGGCCGAAGTTCGCCTCGAAGCGCTCGACGTCCTCGGTCGTGCTGGACCAACCCACCGAGAGGCGGAGGGACCGGTCGGCCTCGATCCCCATGGCGGAGAGGACGGCAGAAGGTTCGAGAGCCTCTGCTGAGCACGCCGAACCCGAGTGGACGCTGATCCCGGCGCGATCAAGCCCCATCACCACTCCTTCAGCTTCGACGCCCTCGATAGTAAAGCAGCGGAGCCACCCTGCCTGCCGCCGGGGATCCTGTTCTCCGACAGCCTGCACGCCGCTGACTGCAGTCGCCGTCTCGCACAGACGATCGAGAAGTGCCCGTTGGTGCTGGGCCTCATGCTCCATGGCTCCCGGCTGGCCGAGCACCTCAGCGGCCACGCCGAATCCGATCATGCCGAGCAGGTTCTCGAGTCCGGCACGCCGGGCGCGTTCCTGGGCGCCCCCAAGCAGCAAGGGCTTCAGGATGGATCCCTTGCGTACGATCAGCGCCGAGGCTCCCTGCGGTCCACCGAGCAGCTCTGAGCTGACGGTGACAGCGTCGGCATCGAGGCTCTGGAAGTCGAGTGGGAGGCGGCCGAACCCGATGGTGGCGTCGAGGTGGACGTGGGCACCGTGCTGATGGGCGAGCTCGACCACGTGGCGGGTCTCGCCGAGGACGCCCGTCTCATGGTTGGCCACCTGCGCGCAGACCAGGGAGATCGGTCCGGATACCAGTCGGGCCTCAAGCTCCTCGAGGTCGAG
>CAWUMT010000349.1:0-1505 GCA_963923735.1 uncultured Acidimicrobiales bacterium | reverse complement strand
CTCGTTGGAAGAGGTAGGGCACAAGGATCAGAGGGACGTCCGAGCCAAGCCCTTGGCGCAACGTGGCGAGGTGCGCGGTGCGGTTCCGCCGCAGTGTGGTCGCCAGTTCGGCGGCGTCGAGGACTCCGAGCGCGTCAGGTCCGAAGAGTTCGTCGACCACCTCGAGACCCTCGGGGGTTCGGAGGCGATCGAAGACTGCCTCGGTCTTGGGACTGAACCGCTCGGGCAACACCCGGTTGACGATCACCCCGGCCAGATCGACGGTGGTCTCCTCGAGCGCCTTGGTCCGCAGCTCCAAGGTCTCTGCCACCGGCATCTCCTCGGGCGTGGTGACGATGACGAGGCCCGTGGTGGTGGCGTCCGAGAGGATGTCGAGCATCCACCCGGTCTGCGACCGGATGAGCCCGACCTTGACCAGGTCGTTGATTGCCTGAGGCGCGGCGAGTTGACCGACGATGTGGCCCGTCGCCGACGCGTCGACGACGACCGTGTCGTAGTGGCGCTCACGCACCTCCCAGCAGAGCTTGCCGACAGTGAGGATCTCCTTGACGCCCGGCGCGGCCGTAGCGACGAAGTCGAAGGCACGCGCCAGCGGGCCGATGCGCCCGACGACCGGGATCTTGAGGTTGAGCTTCAGGTATTCCCGAAGCGAGGCCTCGGTGTCCATCGCCATGAGTCGAAGACCCTCGCTGACGACCTCAGGCTTGAAGCCAGGTGTGGGGACTTCGAAGGCGGAAGCGAGGTCGCCTTTGGCGTCGACCTCACAGGCGAGGACACTTCGCCCCTCGCTGGCCAGCATCTGAGCGAGGCCAGCGGCGATGGAGGTCTTGCCGACGCCACCTTTACCGGTGGCGAAGAGCAGCCGCCGCTCGGCGAGCGGGACTCTTGGCATGGACCGTGACTCTACGGAGCGCCGAAGCCGACGCTGCGGGCGGAGGTGGGTGCCCCGAGCTCGAGGTATGCGATCTTCGCTGCGGGCACGGCGACCTGACGACCCTTACGGTCAGTGAGCCACAGCACCGATTCGGCGGCCAGCGCTGCCTCGATCTGCTTCATGACCTCGTCGCGATCGGTGTCCTCGGCCAGCTCCACCTCAAGCTCCTTGACGGTCTGCACGATGCCGATCCGGACGTCCACGTGGTCGCTCCTCTTGGTCCTCGGCGCCCGTGCGCCGCTCCCAAGGTTACAGGGGCGAGGCAGAATGGCCCACGTGACCACGAACCCCCCTGAGGAGACCGCTCGAGGTGACCGCTGGGCCTCCACCATGGGTGGGTTCCCCACCGGCGAGGCCATCGTGTTCGCCCATGCCGACTCCGCGGCGGCCTTCGCTGCTCCCACCCAGGGCGCCGGAGAGTTCCGTGAGGTGCGCGAGGAGCGAGAGCGCTCAGGACTCGCTGCGGGGGCGACCGTGGCCCTCGGCGCAGGCCATCGCCTCGTGGCCGAGGAACCCGACCCGTGGCGGACCTGTTTCGAACGCGACCGTGACCGGATCCTCCACGCCAGCT
>CAWUMT010000348.1:0-1507 GCA_963923735.1 uncultured Acidimicrobiales bacterium | reverse complement strand
GGCCGCCCCAGAGGGTGTCGAATGGATGGCGGCCCGCCTTCGGGGAGCCGGCATCGTCGCCTGAGGCAGCGAGGCTCCCGTCAGCTCCCGAGGTAGGGGGTGTCGGACTTGACCACCGCGCACTGACGGGTCAGTGAGGGCACGAGGAGGTCCATGGGGACCCTTCCGGCTTCCTGGATGTTGGTCATGAGCGCGTTGTACGAGCCGTTCGACGAGGTCGCCTTGGCTGCGTAGGGGAGTGCCTTGAGCAATTGGTCCTGGGCCTCGTTGCGAAGGTTCTGGGCAGCTGCTGCATCGAGCGTCGGCGCTTGGGAGGCCTTGAAGGTGGCGAGCGCCTTGTCGACGTACCCGCAGGCCTGACGAGCCTGGGAGACTCCTTGGCCCCCTGAGCAGGCGCTCAAGGTGAGTGGAGCAGCCAGAGCGATCCCAGCGACGGCCAGGCGCACTCGGTTCAGCCGAGCCATTGCTCGGCCCGGCCCAGAAGGAAGTGACTCACCTCGCTGCAGCGATCGAAGACGTCGCAGAGGAGCTCCTCGCCGCGCAGGACGCGCGAGAGCGACACCGGTCGGCGGGCCACGATCGAAAGGCGCCGCTCAGGGGCGTCAGTGGCCGAGGCGAACGAGTCGATCGCCGAGACCTCAAGGGGCAGGTCCATGCCGCCGATGCCCGCAAGGTCGATGGCGAGCCGCAGGAGGTCGGGTCCATCGGGCAGAGGGGGAAGCCCCCAGGTGAAGGTGAGGGGGAAGTGGAACTCGTCGGGCGGATCCTCCTCGTCGCCGAGGCCGATCAGGGCGTCTTCGAAGCTGAGCAGCACCCGAGGGTCGACGTCGAGGGCGAGGTGGAGATCCAGCGGACCGCCGCAGCCCTCCTCGGGATGGAGATCGACCTCCCAGACCTGGCGAAGTGAATAGGTCTCGACGAAGTGCCGCTCATCGTGCACGTGGAACCCATGATCGACGGAGTGATCCTTGAGTTCGGCTACGTAGCCGGCGACGTCGATGGCTGCCACGGCTCTGACCTTAGTGGTGCCTCGCCGAGGGCTAGGTTCTCCTTCCGTGGACCCCTCGAGCCTCCAAGCGACGCTCCGGGCTGCTGCCGCCGCCGTGCGGAGTGCACTCGACTCCTTTGAGGGCAGCGGACTCTCGGGGGTTCGACCCACCCAGTACGAGCTCGATCTTGTGGCTGATGCTGCTGCATGCTCGGTCCTTCTCGAAGCTGGCCTCGCAGTGTTCTCCGAGGAGACTGGCCACCAGGGCACCGGAGATCTCCTTGCCGTGATCGACCCCGTGGATGGCTCCACCAACACGGATCGGGGGATTCCGTTCAGCTGCGTGAGCATCTGCGTCCTCGATGCTGACGGCCCTCTGGCCGGTTTGGTCACCTCACTGACCACCTCGGTTCGCTACGAGGCCATCAGGGGAGCGGGAGCGACCCGAGACGGCGTGGCCATCACCACCTCAGGGGCGACGGAGCCCGAGGGGTGCATCATCGGCGTGAACGGCTTCCT
>CAWUMT010000347.1:0-1512 GCA_963923735.1 uncultured Acidimicrobiales bacterium | reverse complement strand
CGCGACAAGGGCCCCGACCGGGTCACGCCGTTCCTGGCACCCATGATGATGCCCAACGCGGGTGGTGCCCAGCTGGCGATGCGCCTGGGCCTCATGGGTCCCGCCGAGACGATCACGACTGCATGTGCCGCAGGGACCCATGCACTTGGATACGCCGCCCGCCTTGTTGCTTCCGGACGAGTGGACGCAGCGCTGGCAGGTGGCGGAGAGTCCGTGCTCGAGCCGGTGGCGTTTGCCGGGTTCCGCAACATGACCGCACTCTCGACCGTCGGGCTCTCTCGCCCCTTCGACGCCGCCCGCGACGGCTTCGTCATGGCCGAAGGCGCAGGAGCCTTGGTGCTCGAAACTCTCGAGCACGCACAAGCCCGAGGGGCACGGATCTACGCCGAGATCCTCGGCGCAGCCTCGACGGCCGACGCGTTCCACATCACCGCACCCCGAGAGGACGGTGCTGGCGCGCTGCGCTGCATGCAGCTCGCCCTTGAGGACGCAGGCATCGGCATCGATGCCGTGGGCCACATCAACGCTCACGGGACCTCGACGCCCCTCAACGACCTCGCCGAGTCCAAGGCCATCAGTTCACTGTTCGGAGCTACCACCCCTCCAGTCACTTCCGCCAAGGGCGTCACCGGCCACTCGCTCGGTGGTGCCGGAGCCATCGAGGCCGTCGCATCGGTGCTGACCATCGAACGAGGGCAGATCCCTCAGACCGTAGGCACCACCGAGGTCGACCCCGAGATCGCCATTGACGTGGTCATCGGTACGCCCCGGACCCTCGAGAAGCCCGTGATCCTCTCGAACTCCTTCGGCTTCGGCGGCCACAACGGCTGCCTGGTCATCGGCCGCAGTTCCTAAGTCGCGCCAATTCGGCGAAGAATCTCAGAGCGCAGCGCGCAAGGACGAAACAAACCGGGCCGCACCCTCGGGGCCCTCACCTTCGAGCAGACGACGCACCAACGCGGAGCCCACGATGACGCCATCGGCCACCGCTCCGACCTCCCGGGCCTGCTCCGGCGTCGAGACTCCGATGCCCACACAGACCGGAGGAGCCTCAAATTCGCGGATCTTGGCCACCACCTCCGCCGCACCGTTGCCAAGCTCGACTTGCTCACCCGTGACGCCCATGCGAGCGACGGCGTAGACGAACCCTCGAGAGCGTGCGCAGATCTGCTTGGTGCGCGCAGGTGGCGTCGAGGGAGCGACCAGCATCACCGTGTCGATTCCTGCCTCATCGGCGACCTCCGACCACGGAGCGGACTCCTCGAGGCTGAGGTCGGCAAGGATCGTGCCACCGATCCCCGCCTCAGTGGCCAGTCCGGCAAATCGTTCGAGGCCGAGATGATCCACGACGTTGTAGTAGGTCATGGCCACGAGGGGGACCGGGAAGTCTCGGCGGGCCAGCTGCGCCAACACGCCAGCTGCGGTCGTGCCACGGCCGAGCGCCTGATCAGCGGCCGCCTGGATCACCGGACCATCGATCATCGGATCTGAGAACGGCAATCCGACCTCCAC
>CAWUMT010000346.1:0-1515 GCA_963923735.1 uncultured Acidimicrobiales bacterium | reverse complement strand
GTCCGGGCCGTACGACCCAGACCAGGGCGAGCTGGTAGAGGCCGAGCAGCAGGAGGGTCCAGGCGACGCCACCGGGCTTGTTCGCGGTGAGGATGAACACAGCCGCCACGATCACCCCCGCCCAGCGGAAGGGGGCTTCCTTGTCGGCGACGAAGAGACGACCTCGGGCGAGGAGGCCGAGCGCCTGCTCGACTGCGTCGGACTCCCTGATCTGCTCGGTGGCATCGCCGAGCTTCTTGCCGCCGTCTCGGACGAGCTGGCGAAGCGCTGTGGCCCAGGTGGAGGGACCGAAGGCCCAGAGGGCCAAGGCGGCGATGGCCATGATGGCCAGGATCCAGCGGAGCGACTGCTGGAGGAAGCGGACGAGCATGTCGAAGAGCGAGGTCGCCACCGCATCGGGCATGTACCCCGATGCGGTGATGAAGGCCTCACGAGCGAACACCAGCAGGGCAGCGAGGGCGAGGCAGCCGAGGACGCCTGCGAGCATGGTGCGAAGGGCTGCCCGCCGCCTGTCCACGGCCACGGCGATGGCGATGATGCCGATCAGCGGAGTCCCGATGAGCAGCACCCAGCGGAGGGTGACGGCGAGGGAGAAGACCGTCTGGGCCTGCTTGACCTGTTGAGAGGAGAAGAGCTGCAGGGAGAGCAGCTTGTTGGTCTTGAGCTGGTCGCCGACGCCGTTGAAGATCGTGACACCGTGCTTGTCGAGCTCGGCGATGCCCTCGGTGAGCACGGGCGTGATCGAGACGACCACCGACCTAGCCTTCGACACCGCCGGAGGCGTCTTGCCCGTCAGGATCGCCACCGCCGTGGCGTGGGTGAAGCGGTTCTCCTTGTTCCAGAAGTCCTTGAAGCGCTGCGAGGAGGCGGCGTTGCGCATCTGGCTGTCGGCGTACTTCTGGATCTGAGCGGTGACGGGTGCGGCGATGAAGGCCGCCTGCTTGGGCAGGGCGTCCTGGATGCGGCTCTGCACCCCGAGCTGGGTGAAGAGGGCCTGCGTCGCCTCGTCCGCCACGTAGTTGGTCAGCGCCTTGTCCTCGACGAGCGGGGCGAGCGTTGCGACGTAGCGATCCGTGTTCGTGATCGTCCGGATGGCCCAAGCCGACAGCAGGGTGACGGGCGTGAGGAGGCCGAAGAGAACGACGAGGACCCAGGTCAGGACCCGGCGGAAGCGGTGGCTGGGGGCAGGGGCGACCTCTGAAGACGGCGAGAGCGGGGCTCCCGGGTCGGCCTTGAGCTCAGTGTCGTTCGTCATGCCAAACACTCCTCCGGGTCCTGCTCCAGCCCGAGCCTACCGATGAGCACGGCTGGGACCGAAGATGCCCGGGTCGCGTGGATGAAAGCACTCGATGGTCGTATGATCGAACCGTGATCCCAAAGGAGGGATCAGGGAGGCGATTGAGGCAATGCCGCTCTCTGAGCACGAGCAGCGCATCTTGGCTGAGCTTGAGGAGTCCCTCAGCCGTCAGGACCCCTCCTTCGCCGACCGCGTCGCCAACGAGACCGTGTATCGGC
>CAWUMT010000345.1:0-1517 GCA_963923735.1 uncultured Acidimicrobiales bacterium | reverse complement strand
TCTCTTGCCGCGTGCGTCCCGACGGTTCGGTGGAGCTGTCCTTCGATGTCGACGGCCTCGTCATTGCAGACGGCGAGGAGGTCGATCTCGGCGGGATCCTCGAGATCGAGGGCAGGCCTGGAACCGCGCTGTCCGAATGGGCGGACCGGGCCTCCGCAGGTCGCGCCCGGCCGGAACGCCCGCAGCCGTTCGGATGGTGCTCCTGGTACCAGTACTTCACCCAAGTCACCGCCAAGGACATCGAGGCCAACCTCGAGCTGGCGGCCCAGCACGGCCTCGAGCTCGTCCAGATCGATGACGGGTGGCAGCCGAGCATCGGCGAGTGGAGCGGCACCGCGGCCCGCTTCGGAGCCACCATGGCCTCGCTCGCAGAGAAGATCAGGTCCAAGGGCCTCTCCGCAGGAGTCTGGACGGCTCCCTTCCTCGCGCTCGAGGGCAGCCCACTCGCCCTGGCTCGCCCCGAGTGGATCCTCAGGGACGAGCTGGGGCGACCGAGACGGGTGATGTATCACGGAGACTGGGGCGGATGGGTCTGGGCGCTCGACACCAGCCGAGACGACGTCCTCGAGCACCTCGGCGAGCAGTTCCGAGATCTGCGAGCTCTCGGATTCGACTACTTCAAGATCGACTTCCTCTACGCCGCAGCCATGCCAGGGCAGCGCAGCGGCGCACCCATGGCTCGCCACGAGGCTCTGCGACGCGGGCTTGCGGCGATCAGAGACGCCATCGGAGAGGATGCCTACCTCCTGGGCTGCGGCTGCCCGCTCGGGCCTGCCGTCGGCATCGTCGACGCCTGCCGGATCTCTGAGGACGTGGCCCCCTTCTGGACGCCGAGGCTGCACGTTCCCTCCTGGCCAGAGTGCAGCGTCGCCACCGCCAACGCGGTCGAGCAGTCCCTCCGCCGCGCTCCGCTCCATCGCCGCTTCTTCTCCGCAGATCCGGACTGCGCGCTGCTCCGCCCGCGCGACACCGAGCTGACCCCAGCCGAACGGCGCGTCCTCGCCGACGTGGTCGTCGGCACGGGCGGATTCACCGTGGTCTCGGACGACCTCTCGCTCTACGGAGAGGCCGAGTGGGCTCTGCTGGCCCAGATGGGCGAGCAGCGGAGCCTCGTCGACGCTCCCCTCGACCTCGTCGATCCGCTCTCGGCGACCCAGCTCGAGCTCCGCGGACCCTCCCACCGGCTCGAGGTCGACCTGCGTTCTCCGAGCTCGATGCTGGCGTTCGACCGATGACCGAGCGACTGCTCTCCGACCTCCTCGACGAGGCCGTCGCCATCAGCGGCCCTGATGCGCCGAGCGTGTACAGCGCGGAAGGCACCATGAGCTTCGGCGAGCTCGCGGACCGAGCTCGCTCCTTCGAGTCGCTGGCGTCAAGGGTGGGCGTGGTCGCCCTCCTCGGGCCCAACCACGTCGACTGGATCGCCGCCTACTACGGCGTCCCCTCCTCCGGCAGGCCGCTCTGCTTCCTGCTGTCTCTTATACACATCTCCGAGCCCACGAGACCAGAGAGGATCT
>CAWUMT010000344.1:0-1541 GCA_963923735.1 uncultured Acidimicrobiales bacterium | reverse complement strand
GTCCAGTCCAGATGACGAGGCAGCCCCGGACATCGGGGCCGCTGTGTCGCCGCCAGAGCCACGCCATCAAGAGATCACCAAGCGGACGGGCATTACCGCTGCGCCGATCGCGCTGCCGAGCGCCGAGGCGGCGGCCGGCCCCGACGCGCTCGGCAGGTCGCTCATCGTCACTCCCGGAGCGGACGTCCCCTCGCCGTGGGCGAAGAGCGAGCGGGTTCGACTCCGTAGCAACTCCTTCGCTGATCGAGATCTGCTCGATCGGCTGCGCAGCGCATTCCTTCGACGCGAGCGCATCATCATCGAGATGGATCAGGGGCAGACGGAGCCCTCGCCGCGACCGTGGGCGGAGCCGGCCTGGTCTGCGACCGTCGACCACGAGGTGGTCAGCGAATCGATCTGGCGCTTCGCCACGCAGAACGCCATCGACGCCCGAGTTCCTGATGCGGCTCGATGGATCCCAGCCGAGATGGCAGTCGGGATCGGTGCCAAGACCGGTGGGGATGCCGACGTCCTCCTCTCCGATGGTCGGAGCACCGGTGATCCCGCTGCGCAGCATCGAGCTCGGCCGGCTCGCTCCGACCACCTCTGATGCCCCCTCCGCGCAGCTCGCAGCCGATCAGCTCGAGGCCGTCGCCGACCCAGGCATGCGGGCCCGCATCATCGCCCCCGCCGGCTCCGGCAAGACCAGGGTCCTCACCGAGCGCGCACGACACCTCATCGCGTCGGGCATCCAGCCCGAGACCCTCCTCCTCGTCGCGTTCAACAAGCGCGCCCAGGAAGAGCTCGAGGAGCGGACCACGGACCTTGCTCGCCTCCAGATCCGGACCTTCAACGCCCTCGGCCTCGCCATCGTCAACGGCCAAGATGGCTTCGCCGCTCAGGGGACTCCGAGGCAGACCATCGACGAGCTCAAGGTGCGCGACTACATCAAGGAGTTCGCCAAGCTCCCGAGGCAGGCAGCCAACACCGACCCGCTGCAGTCCTGGCTCGCCGCGCTGTCCATGGTCCGCCTCGAGCTGCGGAGCCCAAGAGAGGTCGAGGACAGCTTCAACGGCGACGTCGACGGCTTCGCCGAGTTCTTCCCGCTCTACCGCGATGCCCTCGAACGACGGGGCGAGCTCGACTTCGACGAGCAGATCTATCGGGCCGTCGAGCTCCTGCTCACCGACCCTGAGGCCCGGAGAGCGGCGCAGGCGAGGTGCGGCATCCTCCTCGTCGACGAGTTCCAGGACCTCAACCCCGCCCACATGCTCCTCACCCGGCTGCTGGCCGGACCGGAGCTGGCGATCTTCGGCGGGCCTCGAGCTCGTCGCGTCGCCCTCCCCCATCACCGCCACGCTCGCCGAGGCGTCGAGGCTCCTCGGAAGCGGTGCGGCGCCACAGGACATCTGCGTGCTCACGCGGGTCAACTCGGCGCTCGTCCCCGTCGAGGTCGGCCTGGCCATGGCGGGCATCCCCATCAACCGGACGGCACGCGACCACTTCCTCTCCCGCGGCGGAGTTCAGGCGGCGATGGCCTGGATCCGGATCGCCACCGAGAC
>CAWUMT010000343.1:0-1543 GCA_963923735.1 uncultured Acidimicrobiales bacterium | reverse complement strand
ATGCGGGGATCACCGAGGCCTCCGCACTAAGTCCCACAGCTTGATCATCCGCTCCGCTCCTGATCGCAGATCGAACTGCGTCGCCGCTCGTTCGACGCCTGCGTCGCGAAGCACCGCCCTTCGCTCCGGGGAGGACAGTACCTCTTCGATGGCGGCGGTCAAGGCCGGGACGGATCCCTCGGCTACCAGCACCCCTGCCTCGCCGACCACCTCGGGGATCGCACCGCTCTGGCTGGCGATCACCGGGGTGCCGGCGGCCATGGCCTCGACGAGCACGCGGCCCCATTGCTCCTCCCAGTCCCTCGTGCTGAGCGAGGGGAGCACGAGGGCGTCGAAGGACGCCATGAGCTCGGGGATCTGCTCCGAAGGCACGAGGCCGAGCGGCCGGATCGAGGGGTTTGCCTTGGCGGCCTGTTCGACGGCGCCACGCAGGGGACCATCGCCGGCGATGACCAGGACCCCCTTCTCGACGGCCGTGCTCCGCCAGGACTCCAAGAGCCAGCCGATCCCCTTCTCTGGGATGAGTCGACCGACGTAGCCGAGGACCGGACCGTCGCCGAGGCTCCAGCGCTCGCGTCCGGGCGAACGCAACGCCTGGCGGGGCTGGAAGCGTTCGGCCCGAGGCAGCCCGGAGCTCTGGACCAGCGTTGGGGCCGAGGAGGGCAGGCCCGAGCGCTGCGCCCACTCCACTCCCGCTTGGTTCCACGAGACGAAGCCGGAGGTGCGGGGGAGGTTCCGACGGACGATGGTGCGACGGATCCGCTGCTCGGGTCCCGCCCCCTGCTCCCAGAGGTTCTCTGCGCCCTGCGTGACGATGGGTCGGGGGTCCCGAGCGGAGACGGCCTGGGTGGCAGCCACCGCCCACGGCTCCTGGAGCACGTGGACGAGGTCGGCGTCGCTGGCGCGGATGTGCCCACCGAGTCCTCGGAGGCCGGTCCAGGTCAGGCGCGGCCGCAGCCGGAAGGGCTCAAGTGCGGTGACCGGTCCGAAGGAGGCCGAAGGCCTCAGCCGTTCGTCGGACCTGGCGATGACCACGTCGAAGTCGACGCCTTGGCGCTGGGCCTCCTCCCAGAGGCCGTGATACTGCGGCTCGAAGAAGTCCGCCATGACGAGGAGGACCTTCATCGCTCGACGATTCGAGGACGGTTCCTCAGGACGCCCCGGACGAAGCGAGCGTTGTGCACGAGGTAGCGCGAGGCGAGTCGCCTCGGCTCGGTGGCGAGGCGGAAGGCCCATTCGAGGCCGTGCTCCTGCATCCACGAGGGCGCCTGACGCTTCTCCCCGGCGATGAAGTCGAAGGCTGCGCCCACGGCGACGAAGCTCGCCGGCACCCGCTGTGCGAACTCGTGGCAGAACCAGTCCTGCCTCGGCGTCCCGATCCCGACCCAGACGACGTCGGCGCCGCTCTCGATGAACCGCTGCGCCACCTCCTCTTCCTCCTCGGCGCTGAGCGGCCGGAACGGGGGGGACTCGACGCCCACGATCTCGATGCCGGGGAAGCGCCGTTCGAGCGCCGACGCCATCTTTGACACGGTGCTCGGAG
>CAWUMT010000342.1:0-1547 GCA_963923735.1 uncultured Acidimicrobiales bacterium | reverse complement strand
AGATCCTCTCTGGTCTCGTGGGCTCGGAGATGTGTATAAGAGACAGTGATCTACCAGTGCTCGTCGATCGAGTCCTTCGGCATCCCCTCGGCGAAGAGCGGTCGTCCGCCCTTGGCGATCCACCCGAGCGTGCACGCCGCCGGTGAGCTGCGCTGGCTGCGAGCGGAGTCGGCTCTCGCCCTGCGCTGCGGAGGCAGGGCGAGAGCACTGCTCGTGAGGGCGTGGATGGCGGCTCGGGCGCAGCGCCAGCGCCATGACATCGCCGAGGTCGACGAGCTGCTTGCGATCAGCGAGACCTTCGGTGAGCTGATCGCTGAGGACTACGGCGTCGATCGCCGTCGGATCCGAGTCGTCCCGAACGCGATCGACGTGGAGTTCTTCGTCCCGGGTGACCTCCCTGCCGACGAGCCAGCGACGATCTTGGTGCTCGGCCGCGTGGTCGTACGCAAGGGCGTCGAGGACATCGTCGAGCTCAGCCATCGCATCTCCGACCTCGAGGGGTCGGTCCGCATCGTGATCGTGGGCGACGGATCGCTCTGGTCTGACTACCGACCGCTGCTCGAGGGGTTGAATCCGGGGACCTCGCAGGTCGTGTCACACCTCAGCCGCGAAGAGGTGCGCGATCGGCTGCAGCGGTCTCGGCTCTTGATCCAGGCATCCAAGTACGAGCCCTTCGGACTGACGGTCGGCGAGGCCCTTGCCTGCGGCGTGCCGGTGATCGTCACCGAGGCCGTGGGTGCCGGAGAGCAGCTCGACGCCGATGTCGCCACCGTGGTGGGCGTGGCAGACGTCGATGCCCTCGAAGCGGCTGTGCGTCGGGAGCTGGCCTCCGGACCGCTTGATCAGGGGCGCAGGGAACTCTGTCGTTCCGAGGCGATCCGCCGCTACTCCCCGGCGGTGGTCGGCCAGCTCGCCTTCGATGCCGCCTCGGCCCTCGGATCGGCGAAGCTCGGCGTGCTCCTCGCCTCGCTCCTTGCCGTGGCGCTCGCTGCACTGCTGCGCGCCGTGCGCACACGACGCTCCCGAGGCGGTACGATCCGCTCCTCATGAGCGACCAGACGACCCTCGACCGCATGCTCGCCCACATGGCCTGGGCGAACGCCCGTCTCTTCGCGACCCTTGCCACCCTGCCCGCCGAGACGCTGGCGGTGCTGCAGCCCGGCTCCGAGTGGAGCGTCGCCGCCATCGCACATCACCTTGCCACCGCCGCCGAGAACTACGCGCGACGGCTGCACGGCGAACCGCGGGCCGAGAAGCGCGAGCTCCCGACCACCGGCGCCGAGATCGCCCAGCTTGCCGAGGTGCTCGCCACCGCCGATGCGCGCCTTCGCGACGGCGCCCGGCAGCCGGGCGACGAGCGGCTCACCTGGGTCACGATGGGAGGCGACGAGATCTCGGCGCAGCGCTGGGTCCTGATCGACCAGGCGGTGCACCACGCCACCGAGCATCGGGCCCAGATCGCCGCCGCCCTCGCTGCCCATGGCTCCGCCGCCGTTGATCTCGACCAGCTCGACGTCTGGACCTACAACGACGGTCTCGGCTGAGGC
>CAWUMT010000341.1:0-1563 GCA_963923735.1 uncultured Acidimicrobiales bacterium | reverse complement strand
TGTATAAGAGACAGGGGGGCATCCTGGGTGCGCAGCACACTCAGGCACACTTCGAACGCCCGCAGGCTCAGCTCTTCCGAGGCGAAGGTCGTCAAGCCGAGCTGGTAGCGGTCTTCGATCTGGGGGTTCGTAGTTGCCTCGAGCCGGTTGAGCATGGTCACGAAGTCCGCCTCGTGGCCTTGGGCGCCCATGATGCCGAGGACCGCCCCGGCGAGGTCACCGGTGACGTCATCGGCGGCGAAGTGCTCAGACGCCCAGGCACGAATCTGAGGGTCCGCCCCAAGGCCGCCGGCCATCGACAGTGCGGTGGCCCGAAGGGTGGGCGCCTTCTCGTCCTCGCCGGGCACCGCCTCGGTGCCGAGCACCTCGAGCAGGCCGCCGCCGAGACGACGGGCCAACGCCTCAAGAGCGGGGCGGTCCTCCTCGGCGATCAGGCGCGAGGTGGTGCTCAGGGCCCCGGCGACGACGGACCAGACCGAGGGCTCGATCGCGGTGCCGAGGCTCAGGGCCAAGCGGAAGAAGTCGGCGACCGCGGCGTGTCCGGCCTGTGCGGCCGCCCAGGTGTCCGCGATCAGGGTGAAGCGCTCGAGCGGCTCGAGCTCGTTGATCGCCCCGGCCACCGCCTGAAGCTCAACTTCGCCATACGCGGTCCGGTAGGTCCCGGTGCCCCCGGCGTTGACCAGGGTGACCGGATAGATGGACTCGGGGCCTTCGAGGATGCTCGCGGTCGTCGGTCCGCCGCCGAGGGGGCGGGTGAGCATCGGGATCTTCCACCTTGAGCCAATCGCCGAGTCGCCGGTGGCGGGTCCGTAGGCGAAGGGTGTCTGGGAGAGCTGCCCGTTCTCCACCCGCACGAGGGGATGGCCACCCTGGAGGATCCAGGTGTCCATGATGGCGCCGACGTCTTGGCCAGAGGCCTCGCTGAGCGCCGACCACAGATCCTTGGTGACCGTGTTGGCGTACGCGTGGGTGGTCAGGTAGCGACGGATCCCGTCACGGAAGGTGTCCTCGCCGAGGTACTGCTCGAGCATCCGAAGGACGCTGCCGCCCTTTTGGTACGTGAGCACGTCGAACATGCCGCGCGCGTCGTTGGGGGAGACGACCTCGAACTCGATGGGCCGAGTCGAGTGCATCCCGTCGACGGCCATGGCCGCCTCGCGCTCGATTCCGAAGGTGACCCAGCGGCTCCAGCCGGGTCGGAAGGCGTCGGTGCACTTGATCTCCATGAAGGTGGCGAAGGCCTCGTTGAGCCAGATGCCCTCCCACCAGTCCATGGTGACGAGGTCACCGAACCACATGTGGGCCATCTCGTGGGCCACCACGTCGACCACTCGCTCGACCTCGAGGCGCGAGGCGGTGGCCGGGTCGACCAGCAGGGCCGTCTCGCGGAAGGTGATGCAGCCGAGGTTCTCCATCGCCCCGAAGGCGAAGTCGGGGATGGCGATGAGGTCGACCTTGTCGCCGGGATAGGCGATGTCGAAGTACTCGGTGAAGTAGCGAAGGCTGAAGGCGCCGATCTCAAGGGCGAAGGGCGCAAGGTCCTCCTTGCCCGGGGGGTAGACC
>CAWUMT010000340.1:0-1576 GCA_963923735.1 uncultured Acidimicrobiales bacterium | reverse complement strand
GCCGGTGCCGACATGGAGATCCCCGTTGGCAAGCGGTTCACCGACGCGGACGGCGAGATCGAGGTGCTGATCTCCAAGGCCGGCGTGGGCACCCTCGTATGCAATGGTGCCGAGCTTGGTCTCAAGGACGCCAAGCCGCTCCCGAGCTCCGACTGAGCCACACCCACCATCTACCCGTATTGAGAAGAAGAGGAAGTCACCAGTGAACGTCGCGCTCCTGCTTGAAATGATGGCGGGCGCAGCGCCTGACCGCGTTGCCCTTGGTTCGAAGAACGGAGGCATCACCTACGGCGAGCTTCTCGAGCGTGCTCAGCAGGGCGCCGCGTGGCTTGAGTCGACGAGCGCGGAGAAGCTCGTCATGCTGGACGTGAACTCCGAGGCACTTCCGCTCGCGCTGTTCTCCGCATCGATCGCCGGCAAGCCATTCGTGCCGGTGAACTACCGCCTTGCCGACGACCGGCTCCGCCAGATCCTGGTGCGGACCACTCCGTCGATCTCGATCACCGCACCTGACGCGATCGACCGGATCCAAGGAGTCGATGGTCTCGACATCGTCACCCGAGAGGAGTTCCTCTCCCACACCAACGCGGGCGGCACGCACGCCGGCACGTTCGTGATGCCTGAGGAGATCGCCATCATCCTGTTCACTTCAGGAACCTCAGGTGACCCAAAGGCGGCACTGCTCCGCCACGAGAACCTCACCGCGTACATCGTCGGTTCGGTCGAGTTCATGGGTTCTTCGGAGGATGAGGCAGCGCTCGTCTCGGTGCCGCCGTACCACATTGCAGGAATCTCAGCGATCCTCTCGGGCACCTACTCGGGTCGCCGCATCGTCTACATGCCGCAGTTCGAGCCGACTCAGTGGGTCAACACGGCCCGCGAAGAGGGCATCACGCACGCCATGGTCGTGCCGACGATGCTGGATCGAATCCTCGATGAAGTCGAGCGTCAGGGTGAGACCATCCCGACGCTCCAGCACCTCTCTTATGGCGGTGGCCGGATGCCCATCCCCGTGATCGAGCGGGCCATGCAACTGCTGCCTTCGATCGGGTTCGTGAACGCCTATGGCCTCACCGAGACGTCCTCGACGGTGGCCATCCTCACCCCTGAGGACCACCGGGTGGCAGTCGCCTCCTCGGACCCCGCCGTGCGCGCTCGCCTCGGTTCGGTGGGACAGCCGCTTCCCAGCCTCGAAGTCAAGATCGTTGACGACCTCGGCAATGAGGTGCCTGCCGGCACCAAGGGTGAGATCTGGGTCCGCGGCGAGCAGGTCTCGGGTGAGTACGAGGGCCTCGGAGCCATGCTCACCGAGGACGGCTGGTTCCCCACCAAGGACGGCGGGTACGTCGATGGCGAGGGTTACCTCTACGTCGAAGGGCGTCTTGACGACGTCATCGTGCGTGGCGGAGAGAACCTCTCCCCGGGCGAGATCGAAGACGTCCTCTTGACGCACGCCTCGGTGGCGGACTGCGGCATCATCGGCGTTCCAGACCAGGAGTGGGGCGAAGTCGTCTGCGCCTTCGTGGTCCTGTCTCTTATACACATCTCCGAGCCCACAGACCAGAGAGGATCTCGT
>CAWUMT010000339.1:0-1583 GCA_963923735.1 uncultured Acidimicrobiales bacterium | reverse complement strand
TCCTCTCTGGTCTCGTGGGCTCGGAGATGTGTATAAGAGACAGGTTCGAGGGCCGGGTCTTCCAGCACGAACTCGATCACCTCGATGGGATCCTGCTCATCGAGCGTCTGGATGAGGACCAGCGCAAGGACGCCAAGCGCCTCCTGCGGGACATGGCGATCCGTCTTGAGGCGGACGATCCTGACGGTCTTCGCGGACTGTTCACTCGCTGAGCAGCTCGTCCATGGCTCGACTGGCCTATCTCGGCACACCTGAACTGGCGGTGGCCCCTCTCGCAGCGCTTCTTGATGCGGGCCATGACGTCGCCCTCGTGGTCTCGAAGCCCGACACCAAGCGGGGGAGGGGCAGCTCGCTCTCTCCGAGCCCTGTGAAAGCCTTCGCGCTCGAGCGCGGACTTCGGGTCACCGATGATCTCGAGGAGCTCACGGGACTCGAGCTCGATATCTGCGTGGTCGTCGCTTACGGCCGGATCATCCCCACCGAGCTGCTCGACGCTATGCCGATGGTCAACCTGCACCTCTCGCTCCTGCCACGATGGCGCGGCGCGGCTCCGGTCGAGCGGGCCATTCTGGAGGGAGACGAGGAGACGGGCGTTTGCGTGATGGCCGTCGAGCCTGAGCTCGACACCGGTGGCATCTACGCAAGTGCCGTCACGACCGTGAGCGACAAGACCCTCGAGCAGTTGCGAGGGGAGCTTGTGAGCAAGGGGATCGAGTTGCTACTCGAACTCCTCCAAGCGCTTCCTCTGGGAGCGCCGGTGGCGCAGGAAGGGGAGGTCACCTACGCGGCAAAGATCCAGCCGGAGGATTACGTGCTCGACTTCGATGCACCGGCCGAGCACCTTCGTCGCCAGGTGGCCCTTGGTAGGGCCTACTGCTATTTCGGGAACCAGCGCCTACGGATCCTCGAGGCTGGCGTGACTCCTGACGGCGGGACCGCACCTGGGGAGCTCGCGGGATCGGTGGCAGGCACCGGCGAGGGTGGGCTCGAGCTTCGTGTGGTCCAGCCCGAGGGCAAGCGCCCACAGGCCGCCGCCGACTGGCTCCGGGGGCTGCGCATCGAGGGGCCCGTGCGCCTGAGCGCGAACGCCTCGCTCTAGGCTCAAGCCATGGCCAGCGCTTCGCGAATCGACCCAGGTCCGATCGGGGTGCTCAAGATCGCTCCCTCAGTCCTCGCTGCCGACTTCGGTCGCCTCGCCGAGCAGGTGGCCTCGGTGACCTCGGGCTCAGACTGGCTTCACGTCGACGTCATGGACGGCCACTTCGTGCCCAACATCTCCCTCGGCCCGCCGGTCGTGAGCTCGTTGCGGGCCTGCACGGAGATGTTCTTGGACTGCCACCTGATGATCACGGATCCCGGTGACTACCTTGAGCCGTTCGCCAAGTCCGGGGCGCAGTCGGTCACGGTCCACGCCGAGCTCCCTGATCTCGACCCGGTGATTAGCGAAGCCCGCAAGCTCGGCATGCGGGTCGGGATCGCTGCCAACCCCGACACCGACTTCGAGGTCTTCGAGCGCTACCTGCCCATGGTGGATCTCGTGCTGTGCATGACCGTATTCCCGGTATTCGGCGACCAGGATGGTG
>CAWUMT010000338.1:0-1584 GCA_963923735.1 uncultured Acidimicrobiales bacterium | reverse complement strand
GCCCTCGGAGAGCAACCCCCCATGGGGGTTGATCACCACGTCACCGCCATAGGTGGCACGCCCGGCTCGATAGAAGTCACCGACCTCACCTCGGTCGCAGAACCCGAAGCCTTCGACGGAAGCCATCACCGTAAAGGTGAAGCAGTCATAGAGGCAGGCCACGTCCATGTCCTCAGGTCGATACCCTGAGGACTCCCACAGTCGCGGCCCGACGACCGAGGCGTACATCGTGGAGAGGTCGGGCCACTGCGACCAGCCCGCACCTGATTGGGCATTCGCCGAACTGACCATCCAGACGGGCTTGGTCTTGGCTTCCTTCGCCAGATCCTCGTTCACGAGCAGGAGCGCGCACGCTCCATCGACCTCTGAGGTGCAGTCATAGAGCCGGAAGGGTTCCGCCACCCATCGCGCTGAGAGGTACTCCTCCATCGTGAGGGGCTCACGGCGAACGGCCTGAGGGTTGGGGATGGCGTGCTCGCGCTGCTGGATGGCAATGGCACCCAGGTCCTCTGCAGTGGATCCGAACTCGGCCTGGTGCCGGCGAGCGAACATGGCGAACCACTGCGGAGGAACGAGGTAGCCCGAGGCGGCGTCGAACTGCATGTCGCCCGAGACTTCCATCGCCTCGGTGACCGTTCCAAAGCGCACCCCCGAGCGCCCGTTCATCGATCGGTACACGAGGACGGCTTTGCACAGCCCCGACTTGATCACCGCATCCGCCGTGGCCAGCGTCTCGGCCACCACGTTGCCCCCGCCCATCTGGGTCATCGCCCAGCTGACGTCCTGGCGACCGAGTGCCCAGGAAACCTCAAGGGCACCGGCGGAGTCGTTGGCCATGAAGGTGGCCACCCCGTCGACTTGATCGATCCCGATCCCTGCGTCGTCGAGGGCCTTTCGGCAAGCCTCCACGGCCATGGCCTTGGTGGTCCGACCAGACTGCTTGACGTAGCTGGTGGCCCCGATCCCCACGATGGCGGTGTTCATCTCGCCCCTCCCCCGATCCGAAGGTAAGGGTACCGCCTTAACTCCACTGTTGCGCCGGCCCGGGCATCGAGGGTCATGGCCCGCTAGGTTGCCCGCCATGGACGCAACCACACTGACCACGCACGTCGCAGGGCCCATCGGCCAGATGGGAGCCGCGCACTACTTCTCCCCCGAGTCCAGTGCCGCCGCCGAGGCGGCCGGCCTTGACCTTGGCGCCCTCTACGCCGCGGGACGCGGTGGGACCATGGGCGACGTCAGCCCCGCCGAGATCGAAGAGGCGTTCTTCTTCTTCAAGCCGCCCATGGTGGCGACGATGCTGGCCAGCTGCGAGGGCAAGGCCACCCCGACCCAGGCCGCAGATGCCGCCTTCGTCGGGGCGCGTGCCTTCGGTACCGGACGACTCGGCGACCTCGATGCGGCAACGCTCGACGGCTTCCTCGATGCCGCACGCGCCGCAGTGGCGGCCGCCCCCCGAGGCCGCTGGCCGCTCTTCGACGGCCATGCAGCCCGGGCCTCTGCCGAGGACCCTCGTGCCGAGGCCTTCCTCCTCATCATCGCCCTGCGCGAGCTGCGCGGCGGGATCCACACCGAGGCCATCAA
>CAWUMT010000337.1:0-1587 GCA_963923735.1 uncultured Acidimicrobiales bacterium | reverse complement strand
GCCCGCCATGGCCTCAAGCGTAGAGGAGCCCTAAGCCCGGCTCCTCCTCTCACCCGGCCGGCGGTGGGGCCGGCACCACGATCTCGTAGTCAGGGTTCAGCATCACCGCATCGCTGCCCCGGGCGCCGACCATCCCGGAGACCATGAGGCGGGCACCTCGATCAAGGCCGGGCACGCTGGCGCGACCCTGGAACACCAGGGTGATGGAACCGGTCGAATCCGAGAGGGTGCAGCGCGTCTCGACGAAGCTGTCGCTCCGACTGCTAGCCACAGCGCTGATGCGGCCAGCCACCTGAGCACGTTCTCGGTAGTTCAGGCTTCCGATCTGTCGGGCCTCCTTCGCCTTCGACTCGAGGAGCTCGTCTGCTGCGAGGTGAGGCTGCGGGCGGATCGCCCCGACCTTCACGTCGGCGGCCGTCTCCAGCTGGTCTCTGGCATCCCCCACCTCGTAGTACGGGACGATCGTCGCTGCGGTGCGAGGAACGTGCGAGACCGCCTTGGAGATCGCATCGGCCGTGCGGTCGTGGAGCAGCCTGCCCAATCGCGAAGAGAGGCCTCGGCGTGGGAGCAGGACCATGCAGAACACCTCGGGGTCCCGGACCGCATCAGCCACCACCTCGAGGGCAGCGCGGTCGATGCGGCGATCGTCGCAGGATGCGACTTCGAGGTCGATCCCGAAGGTGATTGCCCCGGCTCTGGACCACTGATCTTCGAGCTCCCTCGTGACTCTCGGATCCACGTCGAAGTGCACGGCACGCACCGAGTGGATGCTCAGGGCCTGGCAGTACTCGAGCGCCCGCTCAGTCGCCACGTCGAGGCTGTCCACGAAGATGATGATCCGGCGCGTCCTGATGCCACCTCCCCCGGGAGTCCCCCCTCCGTGATCGAAGACCTCCGACTCCGATCGATACTGCCGATTGATCCGGAGCAGGCCGAAGTACATCAGCGGTCCCACGACGGCGATGATCCACGCGCCTTCGTTGAACTTCACAACGAGGAAGATCACGACGACCAGGGCGGTGACCGACGAGGAGAGCCCGTTGACGACAACTCGCGCTCGCCACCTCGAGCCTCGCTCCTTCAGGTGCTTGACCACCATCCCAAGTCCAGCAAGAGAGAAGCCGGTGAAGACGCCGATCGCATAGAGCGCGATCAGGCTGTCGAGTCGCGCCCCGAAGGCGACGATGAGCACGAGAGCCACGGCGGCCAGCACCAGGATCCCGTTCGAGAACACCAGCCGATGCCCCCGCTTGGTGAGCTGGCGAGGAAGGAAGCGGTCACCTGCCACATAGCTCGCAAGGAAGGGAAAGCCGTTGAAGGAGGTGTTCCCGCCCGTGTAGAGCACGAGGAGGGTGGCCAGCTGAACCAGCAGGAAGGCCGTGTGCCCCAGCCCTGTCGATCCGAAGACCGCCTGGACCTCTTGGCTCACCACGGTGGGCGTCCCGGCGGCATAGGGAAGGGCGTGGGTCCAGGTGGCCAGCAGCGTCGTGCCCAGGAGGAGGAAGGTCAGCACGGCCGCGAGGACGAGAAGAGTCGATCGTGCGTGCCGAGCCTCAGGTGGCCGGAAGCTCGCGACCCCGTTGGAGA
>CAWUMT010000336.1:0-1593 GCA_963923735.1 uncultured Acidimicrobiales bacterium | reverse complement strand
TGCACCTACTATCGCGACCCCCCTCGACATGGTCGCGGCTCTGAGCGTCGAGCAGATCCTCGATGCAATGGCACTCAGGCTCGATGGAGTCAGGGCAGCGAGTGCCGAGATCCGGATTCACTGGGTGATTTCGGATACCGGGGAGGAATTCATCCTCAATCTCTCCCGCGGCGCACTGACCCACCGCCCTGCACGAGAAAGCGCAGATGCCTCGACAATCCTGCGGATGGAGCGACCAACTCTGGACGCGCTGATCGCGCGAACCGAGCCAGTGGAAGACCTGCTTGGAAGCGGTCGCATCGCCGTCGAAGGCGATCCGGTCAAACTCGGCGAGCTCCTCTCCTTCCTGGACGAGCCCGACCCAGACTTCGAGATCGTCGCACCCTAATCGACTGATTCCCGGGCAACAGCCTCCGGGTGATCCGAGTACCAGGAGTAGGTCAGCTCCAGACCATCCCGAAGCTCTACTTCCGCCTGCCACCCACAGACCTCGGCGATCTTGGCCGAGTCGAGATACTGTCGGTCGATCTCACCTGCAGGCGAGCCGTCCGAGCGAAGCACGGGGGGTCTCCCTGACAACACCGCTCCGATGGTCTCCGGAATCAGCCTGGCGAAGTTGAGATCGCCACCTCCGTAGATGTTCGCGAAACGCGTCACGGCAATCGGCATTCCGTAGGTTGCCCAGTAGGAGCGCGCGATCAGATCGGCAGCCGCCTTCGACGCGTCGTAGGGGTAGCTCGCAAGCAGAGGCGCGCTCTCTCTGTAAGGCAGGTCTTCCTGCTCTCCGTAGGCCTTGTCGGATGATGCGACGACCGTAGGTATCTCCGAGTCGAGGAGCCGAACGGACTCGAGCAGGTTCCATGTGCCGGCAACGTTCACCTCGAATGTCGGCAGGGGCGAAACATTCGCCTCCCCCACCTGAGTCTGCGCGGCGAGATGGAAGACGAGGTCGGGCTCATGCTGGAGAAGCGCTGACTTCACGCCATCGAAATCGCACAAGTCGACTTGCAGTTCCTGCACCTGATCCTCGATCCCCAGAAGCGCGAGCGAAGAGACGCGACTCCCCACAGGAGGGCGATCGAGCCCGATGACCTGGTGACCACTCTCCAAGAGTGCCCTGGAGAGCCAGCCGGCCGCGAAGCCACGTGATCCCGTGACGAGTGCCGTCGTGCTCATACGCCCGAGCCCCTCCATGGCGCTGAGCCTGCCTCCACGAGGTCCTCGAGTGCCTGACGATCCTTGTAGGTGTCCATGCAACGCCAGAATCCTTCGTGCCTGAAGCCTCGAAGCTCGCCCTCGCGTGCAAGCGCTTCCAGGGGTTCTCTCTCGAGAACGCACTCGTGATCGAGATAGCGAGCGACCTCGGGCTCGAGGATGAAGAAGCCACCGTTGACCCAGCCCTCGAGCATCGGCTTCTCCTCGAAGCCCTGAATTCGGTCCTCGCCATCCAACTTGGCGAGTCCAAATTGGAGTTCAGGCTTGATCACGGTCATGGTTGCAAGCCCTCCGTGTCGCTCATGGAATGCGATCTCGTCTGCCAGGTCGACATCGGCAAGTCCGTCTGCGTAAGTGAGGGCAATGCGCTGTGTTCCA
>CAWUMT010000335.1:0-1596 GCA_963923735.1 uncultured Acidimicrobiales bacterium | reverse complement strand
CATGATGACCTGCTTGGCCGTCTGGGCGGCGATGCGGCCGAAGTCCTCGGGAGTGTCGTCCCACTCGCGCACCACGTTGCCGTCAACGTCGAGCTCCTGGCCGTAGACACGGATCTCTCCGTTGTCGGGGTCAATGGTGACCACTGCCTCCTCAGCCGAGTCCGGCAGCCGCTTGTACGCGGCGACCAGTGCGTTGGCGAGTGCGTCCAGCAGGGTGTCGACGCTGATGCCCTTGTCGCGGGCGATCTGGCTGAGCGCGTCGAGAAACTCGAAGTTGGTGGAGCTCATCGGATCGTGATCCTCTCTTGGGTGTTGATGGTGCGGGAGCGCTTGGGACCCTTGGGGGATCCGGCGCGGGACGGTGACGGCTTCTTTGACGGCCCCCACGCAAAGGTGGTCTTGGCTCGCTCGATCTGGTCGTAGGCCACGGCGACCTCTCCGGTGGCGGTGCGCAGCACGACGCCCTTGGCATCGGCCGAGACGAGGACCCCCTCGACGCGCCGCGACGCGTCGAGCGACTCATCCACCTTGAGCTTGGCGCTCTCCCCCACGGCCGACGCGAAGTGGGCCGGGGTGCGAAGCGGGCGCTCGACACCGGGGGAGCTGACCTCGAGGGTGTAGCGAGATTCGAACGGCTCGTGCTCATCGAGCCAGGCGGAGATCGCCGAGTTGGCCGTAGCGAGCTCGTCGAGTCCCACCCCACCGGCCTTCGACAGCGTGATCTTGACGGTGCCCCTCGAGAGCTCGGCGTCATAGAGCTCGAGGCCCAGGGCGCTCAGCAGGGGCGCGACACCAGTTTCAAGCGTCTCGACACTCATCGCCATGGTCCACCTCCTCGCCGGTCTCGTTCCCTGAACCTCGCCCCACTCCCCCTGGATTTGCCCCGGAGAAACAAAGAAGCGCGGGCCCCGAGGGCCCACGCTCCACCAGAGAACTATCCAGAAAGAACTAGGACTGAGGAGATTACCACCTCGCCCCTGTGGAGAAAAGGTCCTAGGACCCCCCGTCGGCCTCCTCGCTGAGAACCCGGTGGATTGCCTCGATCCGGACCGAGGCCTGGTTGGCATCGGTGCCCTTGGCCTCAAGCAGGGCGGCCCGGTCTGCGGCCGCCTCGGCCTCTGCGGTCTTGTCCGCCGCGGCGAGGCGGGCTTCGACCCCCTCGGCCACGAGCTTCTCGGCCTCTTCGACGAGGGCGGCGACCATGTCGGCCTCGGGGACCACCCGGACGATCTGGCCCTGGATGAACAGATGGCCCTTGGAGCGACCTCCGGCGATCCCGAGGTCTGCGTGGCGAGCCTCGCCGGGTCCGTTGACCACGCACCCCATCACGGCGACCTGGATGGGCAGGTCCTTCGCCGCCAGCGCCTCCTGGGCCTGGGCGGCGATGGCGATGACGTCGACCTCGGCCCGCCCGCAGGAGGGACACGCGATCAGATCCAGGCTCGAGCGCTCCCTTAGCCCGAGGGCCTCGAGGAGCATGCGCCCCGCTCGGGCCTCCTCGACGGGATCGGCAGTGAGCGAGTAGCGCAACGTGTCACCGATACCCTCTGCAAGCAGGGTGCCGATGCCGGCAGTGCCCTTGAGCAGGCCCCCCGG
>CAWUMT010000334.1:0-1606 GCA_963923735.1 uncultured Acidimicrobiales bacterium | reverse complement strand
GAAGGAGCGCTGGAGCACCAGCGTTCCGCCCGGTCTCACCGTCCGTCGGACGGCATCCTCGGGGCTCGTCTGAGATGCCGACAGCGGGGCGCCGTTCAGCCTGAAGCTCAGGTTCACGACGTCTGGCTGAAGCGTGATCGAGCTCGCCGAGAGGTTCTTGATGGTAATCGTGACCGTGGCCAAGCCGAGGTGGGCTCGCACCGGCTGCAGCTCGACGTGAGACGCCGTGCTCGCGAACGAAGCGCTCGCCACCCGAGTGGCGCAGGTCCGATGGTCGACCAGCAGCACGCAGGCCCTGATCTCGTGCTCGACGCCGAGGCCCACCCCGGCTCCGTGATCCCATCGCATCCAGACCGAGGTGCTCTGCCCCGGGGAGAGCGTCAGCTCGCTTGGCGATACGGGCGAGATCGCCGCGCCGGTGGCTGCGCCTCCCGTGGAATCCACCACCGTGAGCGAGCTGCTGGTGAACGCAGCCGGCAGGGCTCCGAGGTTGGTGACGACGACTTCGAATCGCGTGCTGGCTCTGCTTCCTCTCACCTCGAACTGCGGAACCTTGATGTCGAGCTGCGGATCGGACGCCAGCGATGGCCCCGCCGCCTTCACGAAGATCGCTGAATCCAGCTGACGGCCTGTAAGCGCTCCCCTGTCTGCCACGGCGATGGTGACGTGGGCCGAGACTCCACGCTGCACTGGCACCGAGCAGGTGAGCACGCTGCTCGCTCCGCGCATGGAGAGCAACTCGCTCCCGTCGATGACGATCGGTGTCATCAGATCGGGGTTGACCGCCTCTGCGACGGGGGACAGGTTCGAATCGAGGACCCCCTGATTGAGGGATGACGGCGATGCGATCTGCCCACCAGGGATGGTGCAGGGCCTTCCGTCGACGAAGATCGCAGCGCCGTCGTCTGCGCCGGTGACCGCCTTGCCGTCGAGGTACTCCATGCTGGCGAACACGTAGCGGAAGCGCAGGGAGTCACGGCTGGGGATGGTGTCGTACTCGAGGACGGAGGCGTCCGAGGTCGTGGCCCCCAGGCTGTCCAGGAGCGCACTTCCCGGCAGCCCGAAGTCCGTGCTTGGGAACGGGTGGCTGGGAGGCAGGTCTTCGGCTGCGCCCGTGCTGAGCACGATCCCGCGGTCGATGCCCGTCGCCCGAGCACCGTTGGCAAACTGCCCGGCCGATGAGCGCTCTCCTGCGCTGCCGATGAAGGTCGCGTTGCTGACGGGGTCCGCCCCGGAGACCGCGGCCGCAAGGAGGGTCGCCTCGGTGGCATCGGAGATGGGGGCGATGGTGATGGGGCTGCGCGGGCTCGTCGTCGTCACCTGGGCGATGTAGGGCCCCGAGGTGGCGAACTCATCGCCGACGGTCCAGGCGATGGAGGTGGTCCCGGTGAATCCGATCTCGGGGAGGAAGGTCAGGGCGCACGAACGATCGTCGCAGCTACCCCTGATCTCTCCCGTGGTCGGGGTCGAGACGATGTCGAAGTGGAGCGGGTCCCCGTCGGGGTCTCTTGCTTCGATCGGAATGGGGATCGGGCGAGCGCCCCGTCCAGAGCTTCGCCCTGCCTGTCCGATCGGCGCTGCGTTCGGGCGAACGTCGACGGTGACC
>CAWUMT010000333.1:0-1610 GCA_963923735.1 uncultured Acidimicrobiales bacterium | reverse complement strand
GCATGGTCAGACGAGGGGGGCGAGGTGGTGGTCACGACCAGTGTCGCCACCACGCCGAGAACCAGGACCGTCGCGAGTCCGCCCACGATCCAGCGAGCCTTGCCGGAGGACTTCTCCTCCTTCGCAGCGTGCCGGGGAGCCATGTGCTCAATCTACCAATGGCGCTGAGGGTTCCTGGTATCGGGCGTCAGCTGGAGGGCTCAGGAGTTGAGAACGGCCTCAAGTGCGGCGACCACCGCATCGAGGCGCGGTCCGGGGGCAAGTTTGGACCCCTCGGAGGTGACGTAGAAGGCATCCACCACATCCCCGCCGATGGTGGCCACCCGAGCGGCACTCACGTCGAGGCCCTGAGCGGCCAGCGAGGCGGTGAGTCGGTAGAGCAGGCCGATCCGGTCGGGGCTGCGGATCTCAAAGATCGTGGCCTCTGAGGATCCGGCGTTGTCGACCTCAACCGAAGAGCGCAGCGGCCGGGCGGACCACCGTCGTTGCGCAGATGCGTACGTCCGGGCCCGGGCGTCGAGGGCGCTTTCGAGGTCGAGCTCGAGGCTGAGCACCTGATGCAGCGTGGTCGTCAGCGCCTCGGGTGCCGGCCAGCCCGCAGCAGATGGTTCCACGACGAAGGTGTCGAGGGCCACGGCTCCCGAGGAGGTGACGTCTGCCGAGAGGATCGAGAGCCCGAAGAGTGCGAGCGTGCCCGCGACGTCGGCCAGGAGGCCCTGCCGGTCAGGGGCGGCCACGATCACCTTGGGCGGGGTCACGATGAGTTCGGCTCGGTGCTCTCGGGTCACGCGATCGAGCAGCTCGACGTGGTCGCGCACAGCGCCGGGCACGTCGGCGGGGGAGGGTGGTTCGTCGGAGCCGCCGAGGTGCACCGTGGTGGCCACGACGAGTTGGGTGACGAGCTGCTCCTTCCACGGGCCCCAGGCCGATGATCCGGTGGCGAAGCGTGCTCACGTCACCGACGGCGCGTGCCACCGTCTCGATCGTCGTTGGGTCGCTCAGGTCTCTGCGTGTTGCCGTGTCGGCGAGCAGGAGGTGGTACTCGACGAGGCGACAGAGCTGGTCAGTCCGGCGCTCATCGAGTCCGAGTCGAGGACCTAGTCGCCGAGCCAGTTCGATCCCGAGTTCGGTGTGATCCCGCGTGGCGTCACCCTTGCCGAGGTCATGGAAGAGGGCGGCGAGCAGGAGGAGATCGACGTCGTCGACCTCTCCAGACAGCCCGGCGGCATTGGCGCAGGTCTCAAGCAGATGCCGGTCCACGGTGAAGCGGTGATAGGCGTTGCGCTGGTGGTAGTGGCGAACCTGCGCCCACTCGGGCAGAAGCCGAACCACGACGCCCACTTGATCCAGCGACTCGAAGGGGGCGATTGCTCGACGGCCGCAGCGAAGGAGCCGAAGCAGTGCCTCGGTGGTCGCCGGCGGCCAGGGGTCACTTGGCCCCCCAAGCTCATCGGCGAGACGATGGAGGGACCGCAGGCCGATGGGTGCGTCGAGCTCCGCAGCAATGGCGGCGAGGCGCCAGGGGAGCGATCCGTCTCGGGCGAGGTCGGCGTCAGCGCTCCGAAGTATCAGGGCCAGAACTGGTTCCAGACCTACGGCGGCGGCGCCTA
>CAWUMT010000332.1:0-1610 GCA_963923735.1 uncultured Acidimicrobiales bacterium | reverse complement strand
ATGAACAGAGATTCCCTAGCAATGACCCTCAGTACGCCGTGATCTCCAGATCCTGAGCGAAGGCGTGCTGCTTCTTCCCCACGGCGTAGTCGCCGGGGATCTCGCTGGCATCTCCATACCGAGCAACTTCGATGATGTTGGCGGTGGCGATCGAGTCGAGCACCGAGACCCCCACGAGCTCGATCTCCTCAGCCATGCCGAAGGCATTCGTGGTGGTGAGAGTGGCATCGGCCAGGTTGTTGAGGTTGTCCATGGAGATGCGACCGACGAGAACGTAGACGCAGGAAGGTGAGTGGCCGATGATGCGGCTGATCATGGCGTGGTGCTTTCGGTCACCGATGGCGTAGAGGGTCGCATCGCCTTCGCCGAAGATCATCTCGAGGTCCTGGTCGCTCTCACCGGTGAGGAACTTGCCCCACTGGGAGTGCCGACGGTCCTTCATGGCCAACAGGGCGGGCTCAGGCAGCGGGCTGTCGGACTCATCGAGGGGACTGGGCTTGCCAGTGCCGACGAGGGGCTCCGGAGCGATCCCGACGGTGGGGTCGATCACGAGGTCTCCGGCGTGGGGAACCTCACTGCCGGCGACCACTGCGTGGGGCTGGTGCTCGTCCTTGGTGCCGTCGCTCATCTGCTCGTCTCCTCGAATGGGATCGTCGTGGGTCCGGTCTTGGGGCTGGTGCCTTGCCGGAGGCCTTAAGCCTACGACGCCTGCGTGGGTCAGCTGCCCGCGCCCTCGGCCATGCCCTCGAGCGTCCAGGTGTCCTCGAAGTAGATCGAGGTCCGGGCGAAGTTGCCGTCGTCGCAGGCCGGGATGATGAGGCCCGACATGAAGGCCGAGTCGTCCGAGGCGAGGAAGGTGGCCACCGCTGCGTTGTCCTTGAGGGACGGCGGGCGGTTCACCTTGAGCGGCCCGGGGCACATCGACTCGTTCCACTCGGTGCCGCCCTGCTGCATGGCGAACTCCTCATAGGACATGTTGAGCACCGGTGCCTCGAGAGGGAGGGCGAAGTTGATCGACATCCCATGCGTGGGGGCGAGGCCGTTCACGCGGATGCCGAACTGGCCGAACTCGGTAGCCATGGAGCGCACGAGGCCGATCGCACCGGCCTTGCCAGCGGCGTAGGCGCCGAAGCCCACGGGGTAGGCGTTGATGCCCGCCGCCGAGGTGGTCACCACGATGTTGCCGCTGTGCTGCTTCATCATCTGGAGGGCGGCGTGCTTGCCGGAGAAGAACACGCCCCGGAAGACGATGTTGACGACCTCGTCCCACTGCGCCTCGGTGGTCTCGCGGATCGAGGGACCGCCGGGAAGGGAGCGTCCGGCGTTGGCGAACATGATGTCGAGCTTGCCGAAGTTCTCGACGGCGACCTTGACGGACTCGGCCACCTCGGCCTCGCTGATCACGTCGACCTTGAGGGCCACGGCCTTCCCGCCCGCGTCGGTGATCTCCTTGGCCACGGCGTGGGCCCGGTCGGCGACCACGTCGGTGACGACGATCTGGCCACCTTCGGCCGACCACTGCAGGGCGCACTCACGGCCCAGGCCGGCTCCGGCGCCGGTGATCACGATGCTCTTGTTCTCGAATCGCTTCGACATGCTTCCCCCACTTC
>CAWUMT010000331.1:0-1618 GCA_963923735.1 uncultured Acidimicrobiales bacterium | reverse complement strand
CGATCCACCTCCTCGAACTGCGCTCAGGCCCCCAGGGTCACCCCTCCTATCGTCGGGTCGCCCAGCAGATGCACACGGCCATCGCCGAGCAGGCTGGCCACCGGGCCATCGCCGAGGCCATGGTCTTCGTGGACCACGGCGCCACCGACCTCGAGCGCCTCGAGGCGGAGCGTCGTGCCGAGCAGCGCCGTGCGGCTGCCGCCAGCCAACTCGGAGGCTGACCTCGGACCTCTGACGGGGTTCTGAGAACCTCGCTAGGGTCGCCCTGAACCCCCTTAGGGGGTGGCAGGCGGAGGCGGCCCAGGGGCCAAGTAGAGAACGCTGTGGCTGATCGTGCGTTTCGACGCGCGAACAGAGGCAGTGGTACCAACCGTCCCGGGCCTCCGCCGCCTGAGAGTGCACCAACTCAGTGCGCCAGAGGTCTATGCTCCCGACCCAAGCGATCGAAAAGGCATCATGGCGACGAAAAAGAAGAGCGCACCCAAGTCGAAGGTTGAAGAGATTGAAGAGGATCTCGACGACGAGATGGGCGAGGACCTCGACGAGGAGCTCGACGACGATCTCGACGGCGACCTCGATGACGACCTCGACGGCGACGACGAGGGTGGCGACACCGACGACGAAGACGACGACGACGACGATCTGGCAGAGGCACCGGCAGCTCCCGCCAAGGGCGAGGATGAGGACGACGAGGTCCTTGACGCCGATGACGTCGAGGCCAGTCTCGACGTCATCCTCAAAGAGCGCCTGGTGGTCGAGGACGAGCCCGAGGACGAGGACAACTCGCCTGCTGACGATCAGGGCGATGGAACCGAGCGGGTCCTCCCCAAGCAGGCTGACGAGTTCGTCTGCAACGGCTGCTTCGTGGTGAAGAACGCGAGTCAGCTGGCCAACAAGAAGAAGGGGCTCTGTCGCGACTGTGCCTGAGCACGATGTGCCGGATGAAGCGGCCTCACCGCACGGCGGGCTTGATCGTCTCGCACTGGATGCAGCGGAGTGCGCCGATCGGGTCTTCGATCGGGTCGCCAAGGAGCTCCGCAATGCACGGGCGCTCGGGCAGATGACGGTGACCTTCGGGAGCTCTCAGGTCTCTCGAAGGATGCGGCCCCAATCGCGTGCCGGATCCGAGGCGGAACGAACTTCGTCGCCTTCGCCTGCTGAGCAGTCCACGGCCTCGGACCATGGCGCCATCGACGATCTGATCCCCGGCTACGACGATCTCTCCGCGTCTCAGGTAATTGGCCTCCTCGAGGATCTCGAGAGCTCGGAGCTCGCCCGCGTGGCTGACCATGAGCAGCGGGGCCGAGGCCGGCGCACGATCCTGGGCCGGATCGCCCAGCTTCAGGAGCCCTCGGCGTGACCTCTTCGTCGGTGCGGGTCGCTGAGGCGTCCGACGAAGCCGCACTGGGTGCCGTCTGGGAGTCAGCGCGCCAACTGCTCTCCGAGGCTCGGGGTGGATCGGCGCTCATGAGCGCCGATCCGGCTGGCTCCAGACCGTCTCCGGTCATGACCTGGGTCGTTGGGGACGCCGACCTCGAGGGAACCGTCACCGCCTGGATCGAGGGTGAAGTCGGATGGCTCGCCCTCTGGGTCGCCCCAGAGGTTGGGAGTCAAGGAC
>CAWUMT010000330.1:0-1621 GCA_963923735.1 uncultured Acidimicrobiales bacterium | reverse complement strand
GGGCGTCGCGCGGTCCTCGCTGCGCGCCGGGCCGGCGCGGACAAGGCGATCACCCCGGTCCTGATCGATGCGACCATCGAGTCGCTCGGAGAGGCCTACCCGAATCTTCGTCGAGACGCAGATCTCATCGCGTCGATCGCCACCCGAGAGGAAGAGGGCTTCGACCGCACCCTTCGCACCGGCATGACCCTGCTCGAGGAGGCCACGGCCTCTGCAGCGGGCGGTGCAGGGATGAAGATCGGCGGCGACGTCGCCTTCCGACTGCACGACACCCATGGCTTCCCGATCGAGCTCACCGAGGAGCTCGCGGCGGAGTCAGCCCTCGAGGTCGACCGCGAGGAGTTCGAACGGCTCATGGCCGACCAGCGCGAGCGGGCCCGGGCCGCAGCACGAGCACCGCGCGCCGCAGATGAGTCCGCGTACCGAGCCATCCTCGAGGCAGAGGGGCCCACGGTCTTCGTCGGACGCAGCTCAGAGGAGTACTCGATTCCCGCACGCATTCTCGGGGTCCTGAGCGGGGAGGGCGACGAGGTCGAGGTCTTCATCGATCGCACCCCCTTCTACGCAGAGTCCGGTGGCCAGATGGGCGACACCGGGGTCATCGAGACCTCGTCTGGGCGCGCCGAGGTGTTCGACACGGTGCTGTGCCTCCCTGGGCTCTATGCGCATCGGGCTCGCCTGAGCGGAGAGCTCGTGGTCGGCCAGGACACGCTGGCCTCGATTGACGGTGCCCGCCGCGATGCGCTTCGCCGCAATCACACCGCCACGCACCTCCTGCACTGGGCGCTGCGCGAGGTGCTCGGCGACCTGGGGCGCCAGCAGGGCTCCCTCGTCGCCCCGGATCGTCTCCGCTTCGACTTCTCCCACCATGGGGCTCCCACGCCTGAGGAGCTCGCTGAGGTGACCCGACTGGTCAATGACCAGCTCTTGACGGCGGCCGAGGTCCAGACCACGGAGACCTCGCGCGCCGAGGCCGAGCAGATGGGGGCGGTGGCCTTCTTCGGTGACAAGTACGGCGAGACCGTCCGGGTGGTCCGCGCGGGAGCGAAGTCCTTGGAGTTCTGCGGCGGGACACACGTCGACTCCCTCGGTGCGATCGGTTCGATCCAGATCCTCCAGGAAGGTTCGATCGGCTCGGGCACTCGACGGATCGAGGCGATCACCGGACGGGACGCCATCGAGCGGACGCTGGCGACCCGCGCACTCCTCGAGGACGCCGCCGCCGCGCTCAAGGCGGAGCCCGAGAATCTGCTCGAGGCCATCGATCGCGCCGTGGAGCGGACCAAGGCTGTCGAGCGCGAACGCGATGCCCTTCGAGCATCCTCGTTGGCCGCAGAGGCAACCGAGCTGCTCGCCCAGGTCGCCGACGGTGTGGTGATCGCCCAGGTCGAAGGTCGCGGCGCCGACGAGCTGCGCTCCATGGCCGGTGACCTGATGCGACGCGGTTCGCTACGCGGTGCGGCCCTCGGGTCGGTCGCCGAGGGCAAGGTTGCTGTGGCCATCGCTACGGATGGCGGCCTTGATGCCAAGGCGCTCGTCAAGGAGATCGGTCCGCTGATCGGCGGCGGCGGAGGTGCTGTCTCTTATACACATCTGACGCTGCCGACGATACTCCTTGTGT
>CAWUMT010000329.1:0-1638 GCA_963923735.1 uncultured Acidimicrobiales bacterium | reverse complement strand
GTCGAGGTCGTTCGATGACGAGGGCCCGTCGGTCCCGAGGCCGACCGTCGCTCCAGCTCGGATGAGCTCGTCGACGCGGCAGACGCCGGAGGCGAGCTTCATGTTCGACAGCGGGCAGTGGGCGATCGCGGTGCGCGTCGCTCCGAGCCGAGCCACCTCGTCGTCGGTGAGGACGACGGCGTGGGCGAGGACGGTGGTGGGGCCGAGAAGGCCGAGCGCGTCGAGCAGTTCGACGGGCCGTCGGCCTGTGGCGGCCACGACCTGATCGACTTCGGCCTGGTTCTCTGCCGCGTGGAGGTGGAGTCGTGATCCCGCCTCCCGGGCGAGGCCGGCGGCCTCCTCGAGCTCGGCCACGCTCATCGTGTAGGTGCCGTGCACCATCGTCCAGGCCGGCGTGCCGGTCCGGCCGTAGGCGGCGACGCGCTCGTCGAAGCCGAGCTGGTCGGGGGCGATGCCGCCGATGAAGAGGGGTCCGGTGGCGAGGCGCATCCCGGCGACTTCGGCGACCTCAGCGCTCGTCTCGGGGAACCAGTACATGTCGAGACTGGTGGTGATCCCGCCGGCGAGCATCTCGGCCATCCCGAGCCGGGCTCCTGCGGCGACGAGCTCGGGGCTGATGGTGGCTTCCTCGAGCGGGAGCAGGCGACCGAGGAAGTCCTGCAGGTCGAGGTCGTCGGCGAGGCCTCGGTAGAGGGTCATGGCGAGGTGGCTGTGGGCGTCGACGAGGCCGGGCATCACGATGCCGCCCCCGGCGTCGATGCGGATCTCGCCGGACCGCGCCTCTGGGTGGCCGCCCTCGACCAGATCGACGATGAGCTCGCCCTCGATGACGATGGAGGCCCGCTCGAGGATGCGGTCGTCGGCGTCCGCTGTGACGACGGTGGCGTCCGTGATCACGGTCCGGATCGAGTCAGGCATGGGTCGGCAGCCTTCGGATTCGGCCCTCGCCTGCAGCGATCACGGTGTGGGCTGCCGTGGCTCGAGGCCGGCGGCTCGGTAGATCGAGTCGATGGCCGCCATCGTCGAGATGGCGTCGGCTGGCGTCGTGGGGAAGGGGGCGCCCTCGACCACGGCGTCTCGGAAGGCCGCCATCTGGAAGGTGTAGGTCGTCGTCTTGGTGAAGCGCTCCGTCCGTCGCCCCGAAGATCCGACGACCTTGAGGGAGTGCGAGACGTGAGGCCCGAGGGGGTTGAAGAGCCTGAGCTCGCCCTCGCTGCCCACCACCCGACCGCGCAGGCTGAGCAGCCGCGCGGAGAGCAGGGAGCAGCGCAGGGAGCCCTCGATCCCGTCAGCGGTCGAGAGCTGCGCAGACATGGAGCGATCGATCCCAGGGCGCAGCAGCTTGGCCGATGCCGATTGGATCTCGGGCTCGGCGCCGGCCAGCGTCCGCCAGAGGTGCACGGCGTAGCAGCCGATGTCCATCGTGGCGCCGCCGGCGAGGCCGAGGTCGTAGCGGATGTCGCCGGGCAGGGGCAGCGGGATGCACATCGAGGTCTCGACGCGCGCGATGTCACCGATCTCGCCGGAGGCGAGGATCTCGAGCGCTCGGATCATCAGCGGGTGGTAGCGGTAGTGGAAGGCCTCGAAGACCACGAGGCCGCTGGCTTCCGAGGCCTCGGCGACGAGGCGGGCCTCATC
>CAWUMT010000328.1:0-1644 GCA_963923735.1 uncultured Acidimicrobiales bacterium | reverse complement strand
TTCAGGAAGAAACCTGAGTCGACGCCAGCCTCGGGGCGCACAGTGAAGGTGTGCGCCACGTTGCCCTCTTCGATGGCAGTGGTGGCCTGCCCGTTGACGAGGAGGTCGCCGTAGATGCCACGCGGCGAGGCGAAGTAGTTGTTGTTGAGCGCCTCGCCCGAGTCGTACTGGTCCCAAACCACGGTGACCAGGGCTCCGGCAGGAACCTGGAAGTCACTCGAGGGCGAGTAGGCGGGCCAGCCGGGGTTGCCGCCGGGGTGGATCGGCACGGTCTTGCCTGAGGCGGGTACGCCCGGCGAGCTCATCTGCCACTGCGGGCACCCCGTCGCGTTGGCCGCGCCTGGGTTAGTGGCTGGCGTGGTTGAGGCGTTGGTCGTGAAGGCAGCGGTCTTCATCTGCCCCGAGGCATCAGGCCACGTGGAGAAGTGCAGGATGACGTGCGGGGTGCTTTGACCGTTCACCACCGAGGTGCCACAACTTTGTGCCTTCAGGATTCCATCAGGAGCCTGGTACTTCTGCGACTGGAAGCCAAGGCCAACCAGCGCGATGAACCCTGCACCGAGGAGCACTGTGAGGACTGCTCCGATAGCTCGCTTCACGCTCCCCCCTCTCTCGTCTTGATCGAATAGTTCCCGGAGATTTCTAAGAATCGCTTAATGCTTAGTGCATCGCAGAAAAATTCTCAAGCATCCTCGGACTGCGAATTTGTCGGACCCGCCTTGGCCATCGGCTCCTCCTCGCTGGCGGCCTCCGTTAGGTTCTTGGCCTGTGGCTGACTCCCCTACCCCACCAAAGCGCCTCACGGGGGCTCCAGCGATCAAGCTCCATCTGACGTTGGCTGTGGGGCTGGCGATCTGCCTGGCTGCGGGGGGCTACGAGCTCTACCGGGCCCTCGGGGGGAACCCGCTTTCCTGGGCCTACACCTTCGAATGGCCGCTCTTCGGTGCTTTTGGGATCTACCTGTGGTGGCGCCTGCTCCACGAGCAGGAGGTCAGCCCTCGCCGAGCCAAGAAGGCCGCCACCCCACTGAGTGACGCTGAGCAGGCCAAGCTCAACGCCTGGAACGACTACCTCGCCGACCTCCACCGGGCAGAGTCCGGGGAGGGGCCGTCGTCAGGTCCTGCCGAGCAGCCTCCGGCTCACTGAGCCCTACGGCCGAAGCGACGCTCGAAGGCGGAGCTCAGTGAGCCTTCGGACTCGATCACCCGTCGGCCGATGATGATCAGGGCCGGCGCCACCCAGAAGTCGCCGCAGATCCACAGGACCCCTGCGGCCAGCTGCTGATCGGAGAACGCCGCCTCAGGGCCGAGCGCAGCCACATAGGGCGAGTACCACGCCGTCTTGGTCATGATGGCCATCGAGATCGCCAGGATGAGCATGGTCGCCGCCGTCACCACCACCGCTAGGACCTGGAACTTGAGGGTGGCCCGAGGTCGCCATGGGCCCGAGGGGAGGATCAGCCTCCAGAACAGGTAGCCCACCACCACGAAACTCGGCAGCATCAGCCAGGTGTGGACCCAGGGCCGCAGCGCCGCCCACTCGAACACCCGGGGCAGGTGCCAGAAGAGCATCGTGGCGTTGAAGGCGACGATCCCCACGATCGGCGCTTCAAGGACCCCCGAGACCACCCGACCCACACGTCGG
>CAWUMT010000327.1:0-1647 GCA_963923735.1 uncultured Acidimicrobiales bacterium | reverse complement strand
AAGGAGTATCGTCGGCAGCGTCAGATGTGTATAAGAGACAGCCGTGAATGCCATGGCCGCCGCCACCGAAGTCCTGGTCCCCATCCAGTGCGAGTACTTCGCCCTCGAGGGCCTGACCCAGCTCACCAAGAACGTGGCCCTCATCCAGAAGAGTCTCAATCCCTCCCTCGAGATCAGCGCCATCGTCCTGGTGATGTACACCCGCACGAACCTGTCCGACGGCGTGGTGTCCGATGTGCGGGAGCACTTCGGCGACAAGGTCTGTCAGGAGGTCGTCCCTCGATCGGTCCGCCTCTCGGAGGCCCCCGGATTCGGGCAACCGATCATCACGTTCGATCCAAGCAGCCGGGGGGCGACCGCCTACCGGAAGTTGGCAGAGGAGGTCAGTGGTGGCACGCCGCAGCGGACTCGGTAAGGGTCTCGGATCACTCATCCCGACCACGGAACGATTGCAGGACAGCGACGCCACGTTGCGGGAACTGCCCATCTCGGAGATCGTGGCCAACACCTACCAGCCCCGCAGTCACTTCGACGAGGAGGCCCTCGTCAGCCTGTCGGCCTCCATCCGCTCGGTCGGGGTGCTCCAACCCATCCTCGTCCGTGAACTCGGCGAGGACTCCTACGAACTCATCGCCGGCGAGCGACGGTGGCGGGCGGCCAAGCGGGCCGGACTGCAGACCATCCCGGCCATCGTGCGCACTGCCGAGGATGAGGGCTCACTCGAGCAGGCCCTCGTGGAGAACCTCCATCGTGAGGATCTCGGTGCCCTCGAGGAGGCCGCCGCCTATCAGCAGCTGATCGAGGAGTTCAAGCTCACCCAGGATCAGATCGCCACCCGCGTGGGCAAGAGCCGCTCGGCGGTGGCCAACACCCTGCGCCTCCTCCAACTGCCCACCAGCATCCAGCGCCTCCTGGGCGAGGGTCAGTTGTCGGCCGGCCATGCCCGGGCGCTGCTGGGCACGCCCGATCGCGCCTTCCAGGAGAAGTTGGCCAAGGCCATCGTCTCGGAGAAGCTCACCGTGCGCGAGGTCGAGGACCGGGTCCGGGAACACAGCGGCGAACCGGCCACCGACACCGGCACCGGGTCCACAGCGACGGCCAAGCCCACGACCACCGTGCGACCGGCACCGCTGCTGGAGCTCGAGGAGATGCTCTCCGAGCACCTCGACACCCGGGTGGCGGTGTCGATGGGACAGCGCAAGGGCCGCATCGTCATCGACTTCTCGACCCTCGAGGATCTCGAGCGGGTGTACCGCGTGATCGTCGATGGCAAGGAGTCCTCCGACTGACCGACCTCCACCGAAACCTTCGGTACAGGCTTCTGCACAGCCTGTGGACGAGGCTGTGGTCAACGATCGGGATGGTGGAACTCAGAGGAAGGGTTGGAAGTCCTCGAGCAACTGGGACTTGCCCTTGGCGCCCACGATGCGAGCGGCCTCTTGGCCATCCTTGAACACGATCATCGTGGGGATGCTCATGACGCCGAAGCGACGGGCCACGTCGGGATTGTCATCCACGTTGAGCTTGGCGATGGCGAGGTTGCCGGACTGCTCCTGGGCGATCTCCTCGAGGATGGGTGCGACCATCTTGCACGGTCCGCACCCTGTCTCTTATACACATCTGACGCTGCCGACGATACTCCTTGTG
>CAWUMT010000326.1:0-1647 GCA_963923735.1 uncultured Acidimicrobiales bacterium | reverse complement strand
ACAAGGAGTATCGTCGGCAGCGTCAGATGTGTATAAGAGACAGATCTGGAACCTGACCATCTCGCCGACCTCGAGGGTTCCGCTCACCTCGGTCTACTCACTCGAGGTCACCTCGAGTGGCCCCGGGGTGGCGGCTGAACTCGAGCTGCTGGCCTCGAGGGCGACGACCGCAGGGTTGTCCAATGTCGTGCTCACCAACGGCTCGTCGTTCACGGCGGGACGATGGCTGCTCTCTGCGACGAGTTCAGACCCGGCCAGCCTGGTCTTCGGAGCGACCACGAACCGTTCGGTCACCCTGCACGTGGCCCGCCTAGGCGCCCAGGGTGCAGAAGCGGTGGCAGGCCTCGACGGCGCCGTGATCAAGGGCAACGGAACCTTGGAGGCCACCACAGCGCAGTTGTCTCGACTTGGAGGCCACCCGCTGTTGATCTGGGCCGACGGGCCACTGGCCACCGCAGAGCGGCTGGCGGGCGGTGCTCTGCCGGACGGCGTGACGACGCTCTACGCAGAGCCGATCCGACAGCCCTGAGTCATCTGATCCGCGGAGGGAGCCCTCCGCGCCGCACTCAGGTCTCGGTGCTCAGCCTCGGCTCTGGTCGCCGGGACCCGGCCAGGCGGGAGGATCCCACTCGGGAGTCGAGGGGCTGATCGGCTCATCCAGCGACACGGGAGTCTCGGGAGTGGTGCCGTTGAGCGTGGGGACCACGGCCTTGGGGCCTGAGGCGTGCACGGCACTGCCGTAGGCCTCGTCGACCAGGCGGCCGACCATGGCACCGTCGATCGTCTCGAGCTCCAAGAGCGCCTTGGCCACGGCGTCGAGGCCTCCTCGGTGGGTGTTGAGCAGCTCGATTGCACGGGTCTCCTGCTCACGCAGGATCCGCTCGATCTCCTCGTCGATGACCTCGCTCATGTGCTCGGAGTAGTCGCGAGAGTGCATGAGGTCCTCACCCAAGAAGACCTGGCCCTGTGAGCCCCAGGCCATCGGGCCGACCTTGTCGGACATGCCCCATTCGCGCACCATGCGACGGGCGAGCTCGGTGTTGCCGACCAGGTCGTTGGACGCGCCGGTCGAGAGGTCGCCATAGATGATGAACTCAGCCACCCGGCCACCCATGCGCACGCACAGCGAGTCCTCGATCTGCGCCCTCGGGTGGATGTGACGCTCCTCCATGGGCAGCTGCATGGTCACACCCAGTGCCATGCCCGTCGGCAGGATCGTGACCTTGTGGACCGGGTCGGCCTCGTCGAGGACGTAGGCCAACACGGCGTGGCCACCCTCGTGGTAGGCGACGCGCTCCTTCTCGGCTTCGGAGAGGACGAGGGAGTCTCGGCGCTGGCCCATCAGGACGCGGTCGCGCGCCGACTCGAGGTCCGCCATGGCGATCTCGGTCGATCCACGCCGCACGGCGTGGAGCGCAGCCTCGTTCACGAGGTTGGCCAGGTCCGCACCCGACATGCCGGGCGTGCCGCGTGCGACGAGCTCGAGGTCCACATCGGAACTGAGCTTCTTGTTGCGGCAGTGCACCTTCAAGATCGGGAGGCGCTCATCGAGGTCGGGGAGGGGCACGACGATCTGGCGGTCGAAGCGACCCGGGCGCAGGAGGGCGGGGTCGAGGATGTCGGGGCGGTTGGTGGCCGCGATCATCA
>CAWUMT010000325.1:0-1649 GCA_963923735.1 uncultured Acidimicrobiales bacterium | reverse complement strand
TTCTCGAAAGCCTTCGACCCGCCGATGTAGGCCGCGATCTCAGCCCGGCTCCCGGACCTGGCGTGCGCCCGAGCGAGCGTCCAGGCGCAGAGCTGCACGTAGCGGACGGCGAGCTCGCCCGACGAGATCCTGTCGAGATCGACCGAGGCCTTCCCGTCGTAGAGCTGCCGGAAGTAGAAGTCGCGCTGGAGCTCTGTGGTGATCTGTGCGCGGAACTCGCCGAGGAAGACGTCCGGTGTGGTCTGCATCATGCGCTGCCCGACGATCACCCGCTCGCCCGAGGTGGCGTGGTGGTCGGGGCCGAGGTGCGCCTCGAGGACCGAGGGGCTCGCCTGCTTGGCCTGGAGGACCAGCGGGTCGTTCGTGTCGCGCCCGAGGAGCAGGATGATGAAGCAGCGCGTCCCCACCGATCCGACGCCCACGACCTTGCGCGCCATGTCGACGTGATCGTAGGTGGAGAGGAGCGCTCGTCGCTCCTCTGGCAGCGAGGCCGCGTAGCCGTCGAGGGCGATCTCGAGCACCTCTCGGGTGCTCTCGCTGCGCTCCTCCTCAGCGAGGATCTCGTCCATCGGCACGACGAGCGGCGGGTCGGCCCTGAAGCGGAGGCTGCCCCCCTCGAGTCCGACGAGCTTCGAGAAGGCCCGGTGCGAGTCCTTGCGACGAGCGCGCGCGATCAGGTCATCGACGCGCGAGCCAGCCTCGTCCGTGAAGTCTGATCGCAGCTCGTCGAGATGCTCCTCGATGTCGAGCGACAGGTACCAGACATCGAGGTTCCCCTGTCCGGCGAGCTGGCGCATCGCCTCGGCATAGGTCCCGGCGGCCCGGCGGACCGCCTTGGCCACCAGCTTCTCGTCCCCGCCGAGGTTCGACAGCGCCACGGCGGCCGACGCGCAGAGCCGCTTGACGTCCCACTCGAAGGGCCCGCGCATGGTCTCGTCGAAGTCGTTCACGTCGAAGACGAGGCGGCGCTCCGGAGAGGAGAAGATGCCGAAGTTCGAGATGTGGGCGTCTCCGCACAGCTGGGTCTCGATGCCGGAGTTCGGGGTCATGGCGAGGTCGTAGGCCATCACGGCCGCCGCCCCGCGCAGGAAGGTGAAGGGCGTCTCTGCCATGCGCTCATCGCGAAGCGGCAGGAGCGAGGGCACCCGGTCGGCCGACTGGGCGGCGAGGCAATCGAGCGGGTCGAAGCCCGGGTGGCGGTCGCCGAGGATCCCGAGCGACTCGCGCGGCAGCTCCTTGCGGCGCTTTCGTCCAGCGGCCTCTCCAGCAGAAGTCTGCGGCGTCAGGGCTGCTCCGTCAGCGCTCGCCATGGTCAACCTCCCTGCGGGCCGGGATGGTCCGCTCCACCGCCTCGATCCCGAGATCTTGCCCCAGCTCGCCCTTGAGGCGCGGGCCCAGGCGGGTCAGGACCAGGGTCAGCACCGTCGAGTCGAAGGCCAGCACCACCAGCGGGAACGCCACCTGGGCCGAGCTGAAGGGCGATGCCGTCGTCAGCGTCAGCGAGGTCGCCAGCACCCCGCCGACGTAGGCCCAGGGCGACTCCGTGGTCGGGGCCTTCCAGGCCTTGACCAAGGTGGGGAGTCCGGCGAGCTGGTCGGCCAGGATGAAGGCGACGAGGGCAACGGTGTCGTTGGCGGTGACCGCCCAGA
>CAWUMT010000324.1:0-1650 GCA_963923735.1 uncultured Acidimicrobiales bacterium | reverse complement strand
GAGATGTGTATAAGAGACAGACCATCGACGAGCTACCCGGTGGTGGACGCGGTTGGGCCAGGCGAGGCTGACGAGGACGTTGACGTCCGGGAGGAAGGGGGTCATTCGTCGAGTGCGTCCGCGACCATGCCGGAGGTGATCGGAGGAGCATCTCGACTGACGGCGAAGACGGGGAAGCCATCCGGTTCCTCGCCGACGACCGCTGGTCGCGGGGCGAGGCTTGCTCGGGCAAGGTTGGAGATCACCTTCCCGATGGATCGGCCTTCGACCTGAGCCAACGCCTTGGCCGCGCCCAGAACGTCGTCGTCCAAGTTCAAGGTGGTCCCCATAACGCAATTACAGCATCACATCATCAATTTTGCCTTTCGCGGACACACGAACGATTCGCTGTGAGCGATCGGTCTGGCTCAGAACAGCGAGCACGAGGCGGCTCGAAGGGAGATCCAGCCTCGACCTGCGGCAGGCAATGTGGCGAGATGCATTCCCCAGGGGTGGCCAAGACACCTAATGAGGGTTGGGGCCCAGGTGCCCTGTGCATTTTGACGGCCGGCGGAGGTCATGCAAGGTAGGTGGTGGAGGTCAACAGATGGAACACCTCGCCGCAGGCTCCTCAATGAAGGCGCCAATCGCTCCGTCATCACCTTCTTGGTTCCACCCTGCTTCGCTATCCTTCTGGCGATCCCTTGCGATCTGAATTCGGCACGGTTGCGACAGCGCCGAAGACTCTCGAGCGAGGTGCGGGGAGAAGGGAGGTGAGGGCTCAATGGGAACGGCGATCGTGACTGGAGCCTCCCGAGGACTTGGCTGGGAGCTCGCGAAGTTGCTCGACGCCAGAGGTCATCGGATCGTCCTCGTTGCTCGCAGCACCGAAGCGCTCGAGGACCTTACGGCCGAACTCCCCAATCCTCTTCTGCTCTCCGCAGACCTTGCGACATTAGAAGGCATCAGTACCGTCACCGATGCAGTCGAACAGTGCGATCTCCTCGTCAACAACGCCGGCGCCTTTGCTGCAGGCGATTTTGCTGGTCTCTCCGTCGATCGAGCGCTTGAGATCGTGAACGTCAATTGCCTCGCGGTCACAGCGCTCACGGCGCACTATCTCCCGGGCATGCTGGAACGACGCCAAGGTCATGTGCTCAACATCGCATCGGTCGCGGGCTTCTTGGCAGGACCGAATTGGGCGGTCTACTACGCATCCAAGGCATTCATCCTCAACTTCACCGAAGCAATCGCAGAGGAGACTCGCAACTCTGGCGTCAAAGTCACGGCCTTCTGCCCAGGGGCATTTCGTGGTGGAAACCGTGGCAGCAAGCCCCTGGGGCCGTCAAAGCGATACAAGGGCCGACGGGTACCAAGTGCTGCTGAGATGGCAGTGGCGGCGATGCAGGCAATGGACCGCGGCAAGCCTGTGAGCGTGCCAGGTCTTGGCAACAAGCTCAGCGTCCTCTCCACGCGACTGCTACCCCGCTCCTTGCTTCGACGGCTCGTTCGCTACATCTAGACCATCAGCGCAGTTGCTCGACCGCTGCATCCACGGTCCCTCGTTCCAAGCACCCGGGGCAGGCCAGAGCCTCCAGGAAACCCGGTGTGATTCAGTCAGGTGAACTGGGGGCAAACCCGTCAATGAGCCAGCGGTAAGGTCGCCGCATG
>CAWUMT010000323.1:0-1652 GCA_963923735.1 uncultured Acidimicrobiales bacterium | reverse complement strand
CTACACAAGGAGTATCGTCGGCAGCGTCAGATGTGTATAAGAGTCAGGGCCGGATCGAAGGGAGTTCTACCCCCTAAGTGCCCTCTCGCAAGGAATCATCATGACCGCCACTCTGATCTGGCGAAACCAAGCTGCGTGCACCGGCATCGACTCGGACATCTTCTACCCCTCGAGCGAGGATGAGAACGAGGCGATCGAGGCCAAGGCGATCTGCGCCCTGTGCCCCGTCCAGGACACCTGCCTCGAGCACGCCCTCAACTCTCGTGAGCGCGAGGGGATCTGGGGCGGAACCACCGAGCGCGAGCGTCGACGCATCCAGCGCCAGCGCCGCCGTCCGGCCTGAGCGAACCGTCGATGTCCCTCGACTCGATGGGGGGGACCCATGGCGTCCTTGAAGCCCTCGTCGAGGGCTACGACCTCAGTGCGGACCAGGCCCGCAGCGTCTTGAGCCACGTCTTCGCCGGCGAGACCGACCCCTCGGTCGTCGCCGGTCTCCTTGTGGCGTGGAGGGCCAAGGGTGAGACCGCCGAGGAGATGCACGGCATGGTCGAGGCCATGCTCGAGCACTGCGTCCGGGTGGAACTCGACCGGCCGGCCATGGACATCGTGGGCACCGGCGGCGATCAGAAGCACTCGGTGAACGTCTCGACCATGGCCGCACTGTGCGTGGCGGGAGCCGGCGTGGCGGTGTGCAAGCACGGCAATCGGGCTGCTTCCTCGTCGGTGGGAACCGCAGACGTCCTCGAAGAGCTCGGCGTCACCCTCGAGGTCGGCCCCGAGGTCGTGGCCAGATCCGTGCGTGAGGCCGGCATCGGGTTCTGCTTCGCCCCAGCCTTCCATCCAGCGATGCGCTTCGTTGGCCCCGTGCGCAGAGCACTGGGCATCCGCACCGTGTTCAACGTGCTCGGGCCTCTGGCCAACCCCGCTCGTCCCTCTCGCCTCTTGGTGGGGACTGCGGATCCGGACTCTGCGGAGAAGATGGCGGCGGTCCTCGGTGCTTCCGGCGTCGAGCGCGCCTGGGTGGTCCACGCCCACGACGGGTTCGATGAGCTCTCCTTGGCCACGACGAGCTCGGTCGTCGAAGTGGTCGGCGACGGCTCAGGATCCTTCGAAATGCGCAATTGGATCTTGGATCCTTCGAGCCTGGGGCTTCGCAATGCCACCGAAGACGACGTTCGAGGTGGTGACGTTGCCACCAATGCCGACGTCGTCCGCCGAGTCCTCGATGGCGAGCAGGGGCCTGCCCGGGACCTCGTGGTGCTCAACGCCGCTGCGGCACTCGTGGTGGCCGATCGCGCCGAGGGGATCGAGGACGGGGTGGTCGCTGCGGCCGCCTCCCTCGACTCCGGCGCTGCGACACGTTCGCTTGACCAGCTCATCGCCGCGACAACTCCGGACTGAGCGCTACCCTTCGCTTCGAACCTCTGACAAGGGAGCACGATGGCGGGACCACTCAGCGGAATCAAGGTCATCGAGCTCGCCGGTCTGGGCCCTGCTCCCTACACCGGCATGCTGCTCGCCGACCTTGGGGCTGACGTGTTGTTGATCGACCGACCGGACCCGACGGCGACCCACCCCTATTCGAAGCTCGAGAACCGCTCGAAGCCCAGCGTGGCGGTGGATCTCAAGCATCCAGATGGGATCGCACTGGT
>CAWUMT010000322.1:0-1691 GCA_963923735.1 uncultured Acidimicrobiales bacterium | reverse complement strand
TTCCTGCTCTCGCCACAGCCGAATTGCCGGTGTGGTAGCCCACGTGCTCAGGGATTTCCTTCTGGCTGTTGTCTGAGATCTTCCGACCAGCCTTGAGCTTGTTGAGAATTCCTGCTTCGTCAAAGTGCTCGATGCACTTCACAAAGAAGTTGTCCACCGCCTTGTGGCTCGGCGCCATGACACCCACGCGGTACCCAGAATCGATGAGTTTGCGCACCATCCGAGCACCTCGATAGGTCTTACCCGTCCCAGGAGGACCTTGAATAGCCACTACCGAGCGGTCTAGACCGTCGACCCAGTCGCAGATGTCGTCGACCTCATCGGTGAAGGCTCCGTTGGCCGGACCACGCCCACCCGAAAAGCGCGGGGCCTCCGCCAGCAAGAGCTGCTCGGTAGCGGGGTTGATGCCTTGGGCATCGTCGAGAAAAGCCAGCGCAGCAGCTTCAACGACATCAGGCTTGGGCTTGGCGTTGACCCAATCATGCAGCACAACGGTGGTTGGGGTGATGGCATCCTCGTCGTGGCGACGCTTCCAGGTGATGGTCGCTCTCTGGGCCTCAGCGTCAAAGCCCACGAGGTCGGCGAACCCAGAAGTCAAGTCAGCACCGGTCATGAGCAAGGAGCGCGACTTCTTCTTCTCGTTCAGCTCCCAGTTCCGAGATAGGACCTGCGGCGGGAACATCACCTGGGCGGTGAAGACATCACGCCCTGGGTCCCGTTCGTCGGGAGCTTGTTCCACGTCAAGCACCTCAAGGCCCGTCATGAAGTCTGGCTCATCGATGAGGTCTGCGACAGGCAAGCGAGCCTGCTCGAACTTCGGCGTCACCTCAGCCGAGCTCTCTCGTCGCCAGTATCCGAGTACCTCGCCAAGTACCTGTCCGAGCGTTCCATCGCCTTGGGCGAGGAGGTTGGCGATGACCTCATCACGCTCAGCGTTGGATTCCTTGGGCTCCACCACTGCCTCTCGCCACCTCGCGTGGGATGGGCGGTGGGTGATGAGCCAGTCACGGAGTGCGAGGGTGGAGCGCACATCGTTGTCGTTGTAGAGGGCGATGTCCCGAAGGTACGACTCCTCGCCGGTACGTAGGTACTCCTCGTACTCGAGAACCGCACCAGCGCCCTTCTCAATCTCACCGTGGCGCTCGAATCCAGTGACCTTCTCCAAGTCCTTCAAGCCGTAGCGCTCGATCCCAACTTGGAAGGAGTTCTTCACAATGGGACGTAGGTCAATGAAGCAGCCAGTCTCCTCGAGCTGGCTGAAAGCCACTGCCGAAGCATGTCCAGCCGTCATCCTCGCCATTGAGCTTCGCTCGGTGTGGTTGTAGTGGTACACGTGCATGCCCGGGAATGCTTCTCGGCGAGCGGCGAACAAGTCAACGACGCGAGCCGCCGCCTCGGCTTGCTGTTCCTGATCATGAGCCCAGTACTCCTGGTACGCCCATTCTCCATCTTCCCTCAAGAGAAGGCCGAAGAGGAAGAAGAGTCCGTCCTCGGGGGTCAGGAAGGGGTGACCCTCCAGATCAAAGAAGATGTCACCGTCATCAGGTAGAGGGAGCAAGGAGTAGCCATGGCCCCACACCGGATCTTCACCTGGGTTGATCAGTTCAACCGGCGGTTGGGAATCCTTTGCAGCACGGGCGCGAAGCTGAAGCTCGGCTTGGAGGTGCACTCGCTGCACCCTGCCTTCGGGG
>CAWUMT010000321.1:0-1717 GCA_963923735.1 uncultured Acidimicrobiales bacterium | reverse complement strand
ACACAAGGAGTATCGTCGGCAGCGTCAGATGTGTATAAGAGACAGAGGAAGAGGACGACGCGCTGCGGGCGTACAACGACTACCTTGCCGCGCTCGAGGATGCCGATCTGGCGGCCGAGGAAGCGCAGATCAAACGGGAGGAGACCCGATGACCAAGTCACTCAGGTGGTATCGAGCCATGTCCTTCGTGGTCGGTGTGATGTTGCTGATCTTCTGCGGGTTCATCGTGTTGCGTCATGCCTTTGGCGTCGCCGCCAAGGCGGAGGGCATCGTGGCGCAGATCCACGGTCTGCTCTACATGGGCTACCTCGTGACGGTGGCCCTCGTGGTCAAGGACTACCGACCCAAGGGCGGTCGGATCGTGCTCATGGTCCTCTCGGGCATCATTCCCGTCATGGCGTTCATCGTCGAGCGCTCGACGGTGGCGACCCTCGCTGCCGAGGGGCCGAGGAGCGCGAACGCATCGTGAGCACCAATCCCTGGCTGGCGCGTCGGATCATCAACTACGCACACCAGGGAGGGAGTCACGAGGCACCCTCGTCGACCTTGCTGGCCATCGAGCAGGCACTGGCCAACGGAGCGGGGGCCATCGAGCTCGACGTCCACGCCACCAAGGACCGCCGCCTCGTGGTCTGCCACGACGAGACCGTGGATCGCACCACCAATGCCACCGGAGCGATCGCGGACCTGACCCTCGCCGAGGTCCAGTCCCTTGACAACGCCCACTGGTTCATCAGGGGCGAGGACGTCTCCCCGGGCCACGAGGATGAGGCCTATCTGCTGCGTGGACGGGCTCCCGAGGACCGCGCGCTCGGCATCGTCACACTCGAAGAGGTGGTCACCACCTTCCCGGGCGTGCTCGTCAATCTCGACATCAAGCAGACCGCCCCCGAAGTGGAGCCCTATGAGTCGCTCCTCGCCGACGAGCTGCGCCGGCTGGGACGCGCCGAGGACACCATCGTGGCGTCGTTTAACGATTCGGCGATCGGTGCCTTCCGTGAGGTGAGTCCCTCGACGCCGACCTCGGCGGCCACCATGGAGGTGGTCCGCTGGTTCCAGGCCCTCTTGAGCGGTGCGGCGTTGCCCGAGCTGCCGATCGTGGCCTTCCAGGTGCCCGAGGAGGTACTCGGGAATCGGCTGGTGGACGAGAACTTCATCGCCGCGGCCCACGATGCCGGCATCGCCGTGCACGTCTGGACGATCAACGAGATCGACGCCATGGAGCGCCTGGCCGACCTCGGGGTCGACGGCATCATGACGGACCGCCCCAGCGAACTGGCGGCGGTGTTGGGGGAGCGGAGCTGGGGAAGAAGCTAGAGAACCGGTGCGGGACTATCCGCGACCGCAGTTCGGCTTCTTGCCGTGGTTGGCCTTCTTCTTGGCCCGGAGCTTGCGCTTGACGGTTCGCTTCGACATAAGGGGATGAATGTTACTCGGCTGAGCAGGGGGCTCCCTCCGGGGCGGAATTCCCCTGAAAATGAAGGAGACCCTCGAGGGGATCGGCGAGGATGGAGCAGTGCACGTGCGTTCCGACCTTCGATGCCTGAGCCTGGGCAGGATCCGATGAGCGCCGGGCGCCTGGTGCTGGTGGCCACGCCGATCGGCAACCTCGCCGATCTCTCCCCGAGAGCCCTTGAGGTGCTCACCGAGGCTGACCTGATCTGCTGTGAGGACACACGGCGAACCCGGACGCTGCTCCTGTCTCTTATACACATCT
>CAWUMT010000320.1:0-1718 GCA_963923735.1 uncultured Acidimicrobiales bacterium | reverse complement strand
AGATCCTCTCTGGTCTCGTGGGCTCGGAGATGTGTATAAGAGACAGCTGCGGTCGCCGACGATCTTGAGAACCTCGCCACCAGCCGAGGGAACGGCCGCACCTACGACGAGCTTGTGCGCCGCCTTGAATCGATCTCCGGGCGAGGGGCGTGTGCGCACCCCGACGGGGTGGTCCGTATGGTGCGCTCTGCCCTCTCAGTCTTCGGTGCCGACCTCGACACCCACATTCGAGGCCAGGGCTGCGCCCACTCCACTCGAGCCTCACTCCTCACCCTTCCAGCGAACAACGGAGAACTCGAATGGCGGTGAAACTCCGGGTGGACCCCATCATGTGCGACGGCTTCGGCTTCTGCGCCGAGCTCGCACCTGAGCTGATCGATCTCGACGAATGGGGCTATCCCATCATCACTGAGGCAGTCCTGAATCGCTCCGAGCGTGATCTGGCCGAGGCGGCGGTCCTCGCCTGTCCCCGCAAGGCCCTCAGTCTCCAGGTCGTCGAGGCGCCCGAACCGAGGCGCTGAGCGATCCGGCCGGAGCCGCCATCTGGCGGTCAGGCCCGATTCTTGAGTAGCCTCTCGAGTCTCATGGGTTCGCTGATCAAGAAGCGCCGCAAGCGCATGCGCAAGAAGAAGCACAAGAAGATGCTCAAGGCCACCCGCTGGCAGCGGAGGGCTGCCGGCAAGTAGGCCGGTGGCGATGCCGACTTGGCATCGCCGTCTCTCGCTCGATCCCTTAAAGGGGTTGAGGCATCCCGAACGACCGAGGGGTCGATCGCGCCCCGAGGAGCCACCCGCTGGCTCCGTCGACCTCGAACCGTCCCTCCTCGAGTCCCATCGACGCAGGCGTACCTTCGCAGAACAAGGTGGAGCCAGAACCAGCCAGGATCACCTCGGCTCCCGAAGCCTCGCTGAATGCTTGGCGCCATCGGACCAGTGCCGGCTCGACCATCTCCGCGGGTTCCGTGAGGTCGTTGCGTACGTCGTGGCCTCGTCCTTGGACTCGCAGCTCATCGAGCGCCCGGTAGACCGCCCCTGTGTCGACAAACAGCGGCGGGATCAACAGGGTGACCTCACGCTCGACGTCTTCGAGGGGTTCGAGGACCTCACCAAGGCCTCGCACCGCGGCACGACCTCCTCGCATGCAGAACGCCACGTCCCCACCCAACGTGGCGGCGACGGCAGGATCGTCGACTCCCGCCCAGCGCAAGATCGCCCCTGCATCCGCCGACCCCCCGCCAAGTCCGCCACCAATCGGGATCCGCTTGGTCAACCGCACCCCCGCACGTCGGCCCACCGACGTGAGCGCTCGTTGGATCAGATTCGCCGCAGGATCGCCGATGGACTCGGCACGTGCCCATGAAGCAGCGTCGACGTCGAGCCCCTCGAGCTCGTCGTCGATGACAAGTTCATCGGCCAAATCGAGTGTGAGCATCTCGGCGGCGAGCTCATGAAATCCGTCTGCCCGACGGTCACCGACCTGAAGACTCCAGGTGAGCTTGGCCGGAGCCATGATGCGCCACTGGCTCATGAGCGCCTCGCGGCGGCCAGGGCAGCGAACTGCTCAACACCGAGCTCTTCAGGTCGAGCTGTCGGGGCGACCCCGGCTCCCTCGAAGGCCGCGTCATCGACAAGACCCGCCAGTGAGCGGCGGAGCATCTTGCGCCGCTGGGCGAAACCAGCGCGGACCAGGGTGAAGATCTCGTCTTCGCTGGCCACGGC
>CAWUMT010000319.1:0-1733 GCA_963923735.1 uncultured Acidimicrobiales bacterium | reverse complement strand
GATAGCCCGAGAGCCCGCCCTCCTGGCGGAGCTCTTTGAACCCGTACCGACGGCCAGTGACGAGCTTGTGGACGTAGGCCTGGTGGCCCGTGTCCCAGAGGAGGGCATCACGAGGTGAATCGAAGACCCGATGCAGGGCGAGGGTCAGTTCCACGACGCCGAGGTTCGAACCCAGGTGGCCGCCCGTGGTGGTCACCGTCTCGACGATGAAGGTCCTGATCTCCTCGGCAAGCTGCTCGAGCTCGGCCGTGCTCAGGCCACGCAGGTCGGCGGGAGTCTCGATGAAAGGAAGGATCATGGGGCAGCAGACCTCGGGTCCCCAAGGATACAGGGCACCTCCACCCTGCTCCCGGCGCTCCGTCGCTGGCCGGCCCGGTACGATCCGAGCCATGGCGAACCCCCCCGCACTCTTGGATCCCGCACTCGCAGAACGGGTCCTCGCTGAGGCGACCGCCACTGGCGGCGCCTTCGCCGAGGTCTTCGTCGAGGACCGCACCAACCGCGGCTTCGTGCTCGACGACGGGCGCATCGAGGAGCTCTCCTCGGGCGAGTCCCGAGGTGCTGGCATCAGAGTGCTCGCCGGCGACACCGTGGGGTTCGCCCATACCGCAGACCTCTCCGAAGCCGGTCTGCTCGAGGCGGCCCGCGTGGCAGCCTCAGTGGCTCGGAGCGGGGGCGGAGGGACCAAGAGCGTGGCTCTCGAGTCCCCTCGGTTCTTCGACCCGCGCGCCTCGAAGCTCCACGATGAGCTCTCGACGCAGGCCAAGCTCGAACTCCTCCGCCGTGCGGACGACGCCGCCCGTTCGAGCGCCGGATCGATCTCCCAGGTGCAGGCCGCCTACTCAGAGGGTCGGCGTCAGTTCGTGGTGGCGAATACTGAGGGTACGTTCGCCGGCGATGACCAGGTGCGGTCGCGCTTCAACGTGATGGCCATCGCCACGGGCGACTCAGGGCTTCAGACCGGGTTCGAGGCACTGGCTCGCACCGAAGGCCTCGAGATGTTCGATCACCACGACGTCGCCGAGATGGCAGCAGTGGCTGCTCGTCGCGCAGTGGCCAAGCTCTCCGCGCGCCCTGCACCTTCGGGTGAGGTCCCCGTGATCTTGGCCGGTGGTTCTGGAGGCGTGCTCTTCCATGAAGCGTGCGGTCACGGACTTGAGGCGGACCACATCGTCAAGGATTCCTCGGTCTACACCGGTCGTGTCGGTGACCTCGTGGCCAGCCCGCTGGTCACCCTGGTCGACGACGCCACGGTGGCAGGCGAATGGGGGACGGCAGCGATCGACGACGAGGGCCACCCTGCGAGTCGCAACGTGCTGATTGAGGACGGCGTGCTCACCGAGTACCTCTGGGACTACCTGCGGGCTCGCAAGGAGGGCCGAGCCTCCTCTGGGAACGGTCGTCGGGAGACCTATGCGCACCTGCCCATGGTGCGGATGACGAACACCTTCCTCCTGGCCGGCGACGAGGACCCTGCCGAGCTGATTGCCCAGACGCCGAGCGGAGTCTTTGTGGCCAAGCTCGGTGGAGGGCAGGTCAACACCGCCACTGGAGACTTCGTCTTCGGCACCACGGAGGCCTGGCTGATCGAGGACGGCAAGCTCACCGAGCCGCTGCGGGACGCCAACCTGATCGGCAACGGGCCTGAGGTCCTACGGCGAATCGATGCGATCGCCAATGACTTCTCGATGATGCCGGGGACGTGCGGCAAGGATGGCCAGAGCGTCCCGGTG
>CAWUMT010000318.1:0-1736 GCA_963923735.1 uncultured Acidimicrobiales bacterium | reverse complement strand
GTGAGATCCCAAGGGGGGGAGTTGCAGCGGACGACGGAGCGTCAGGCCGCCTGCAAGAACGGGAGTCAGCGATGCCAGCGACGAACACCAAGGGTCAGATCGAAGCAGCCGCCGGTGAGACGGTGAATCGTTTTCTTCGCAATCAGATTGGCCGTGGTGCCACGACCATCTCGGCGGTCTGCCATCGAGACCTGATGGTCGTCCACCTTGGTGGGGTGTTCACGAAGTTGGAGGAGAGCCTCGCCGCCACTGCTCAAGAGAAAGGCGGCCACGGCCTCGCACGGAGCATGAGGAATTACTTGGTCATGAAGAGCCGCCATGAACTCAGTGCCGCCCTGGCCGCGGCTACAGAGTCCGGCCTTCGTCGATCCTGCATGACTTTGACGACCACTCAGGAGACGAAGTGTTCGTCTTTCGATTCGTCGAAGGCACGTTCACCAAACTCTGGGACTGCCGCTCGGCCTGAGTCGAGGTCGGGGCCAACCTGGGCCCCTCGATCACCAGCTCGTTGATAGACAGCAAGGATTTTCCTCGCCGTTTCAACAACCTCGTCACGGACGTCCTCGGGCTCCAGGACCTCCACGTACTGGGCGAGCCCCAAGAGCTGCGGCAGCATCTCCCCGTCCCAGGCTCGATCGATCTCCAAGAGAACGCTGCCGTCCTGTCGGTGAGTGACTCGCTGTCCAGGGTGAAACGGCTTTTCGCAGGCCCACTTGGATCGCTCTGCAGCCACGACAAGGCGATACTTCCGGGGCTTCTCGGCCGAGGGGTGAACGAGGGTGATGCTGTCGGCCAAAAGCTCGGCCACACCCACCTCCCTCCGCTCGAAGGTCTTGGTCGTGACCCGTGCGGACTGGAGACGATCCAACTTGAAGAACCGAAGGCCAGCCGGAGCCTCGCCATCGCTCCCTGCGGGATAGGCGGCGACGTAAACGGCCGAGTCGTAGACCACCATCGATTCTGGCTGGGTCCGACGGCGCACGGCCTTCTTGTTGCGAACGCTTGGTAGAGGATCTCCAGCTCTAGCTTGTTGCGGATGGAGCGATTGACGGCTGCCAAAAGCCGTGCACGATACCGACCCTTCTCGGGTGTCGGGTGGACCACGACACCATCCCGATGCTCCTTCGCAAACTCGATCAGCGCCGGAGATGCCTGGCGTTCCGCCCGGGCTAGTAGCTCCGTGAGGCCTTTCCAATAGAGCGTGCCGGCGAGGGGCGACAGGTAATCACGAGCCACGAGGAGGGCGAGGACTTCAGGAAGCGACATCGGCGGTGGCGTAAGCCCGCCCTGGGCAGTTCTACCCTCTAGGGACCAGCGGCCCCCCTTGCCACGTCCCCCGCAGCTCGAAGAGTCACGCTTCAGGGGGTAGCCAAAGCTCTCAAGGAACCCCAGATCCCGCCGTACCGTGCGATCGCACAGACCGTCCCCGGCTCCCCGATCGACCAAGCCTTCCTTCAACTCCGAGGTGGACAAAGGACGGCGGGCATTGGAGAGGATCTCGATGAGGTAGCACATCCTGAGCAACTGCTCGTATCGATTGATCGAGTTCATGCAGGCGTGTGCTCCCGGGGAGACGTTTCGAGCGGCCCAGCGGGCCGAAGCCCCCGCATCGGGGTCTCGGCATCCACGCTACCTTCCCCGACGAAAGCATCCAAAGTTCGGGTCCGCGGGCGACTGCCGCCTGTGATCGGACTGCGAGGGGGCCGTGTTCGTGGTGCCACGGGCCAAGGGCGGAC
>CAWUMT010000317.1:0-1741 GCA_963923735.1 uncultured Acidimicrobiales bacterium | reverse complement strand
CACTACGGCGACCTGCAGGGCAAGAACAAGAAGGAGACCACCGAGCAGTACGGCCCGGAGCAGGTCAAGGTCTGGCGGCGCTCCTTCGACACCCCGCCGCCGGCCATCCCCGACGGCGACTCCCGCCTGCCCGGCGCGGATCCTCGCTACCGCGACGTCCCTGCCGATCTGCTCCCGGCCACGGAGTGCCTCAAGGACGTGGTCGCCCGCACGCTCCCCTATTACGAGGCCTCCATCGTCCCCGACCTCAAGGCCGAGGCCGCCAAGGGCGGTGCCGTCCTCGTCGTGGCGCACGGCAACTCGCTGCGCGCGCTGCGCAAGGAGCTCGACGGCATCAGCGACGACGACATCGTGGGGCTCGAGATCCCGACCGGCATCCCCTTCCGCTACATCCTCGACGACGACATGCGCGTCGTGAGCTCGGGCTACCTCGGCGACCCGGAGGCTGCGGCACGTGCTGCCGAGGCCGTCGCCAAGCAGGCTGGCTGAGCCACCTCGACTGAAGAGCTCCCAGGGCGCGGAGACGCCCCTGCCCCAGGCCACCGGGGAGGTGGGCCTGGGGCAGGGGCGCCCTCGGAGAGGAGGTCTCCCGACCTGCTCAGCTCACAGGGCGTCAGCCCCGCGCTCGGCGGTCCGAACTCGGATGACGTCCTCCACGGGGAGCACCCAGACCTTGCCGTCGCCGATCTTGCCGGTGCCGGCCGTCTCGACGATGCGGTCGAGGACCGCAGCGAGGTCGCCGTCGTCGACGAGGACCTCCAAGCGGACCTTGGGCACGAAGTCCACCTCGTACTCCGCTCCCCGGTAGACCTCCGTGTGGCCCCGCTGGCGGCCGAAGCCCTGGACCTCGGAGACGGTCATCCCCGAGACGCCGACGGCCTTGAGGGCCTCCTTGACGTCATCGACCTTGAAGGGCTTGATGACTGCGACGACGAGCTTCACTTCGAACCTCCCTCGTTGATGTTCCTGCTGCTCAGGATCTGGCCGCCTCCATAGGAGGGGGCGAACTCGTAGGCCGCCTCGGCGTGCAGGCTGAGGTCCATGCCCTGGTCCTCGGCCTCCTCGCTGATGCGCAGACCCATGGTCTTCTTGATCGCCATGGCGATGAGCCAGGACATCACGAAGGAGTAGACGGTGACCACCGCCACGGCGAGCGCCTGCTTGCCCAGCAAGCTGAGGCCACCGCCGTGGAGGAGGCCGTTGGCCCCTGCCGAGTTGACGGCGGTCGTGCCGAAGAACCCGATGAGCAGGGCGCCGAGCAGTCCGCCGACGAAGTGGACGGCGCCGACGTCGAGGGCGTCATCGATCTTGAGCAAGTACTTGAGCCGGATGGCCAGGGCGCAGATCACGCCGGCAGCAAGGCCGATGGCCGTGGCGCCGACCACGTTGACGTAGCCGCAGGCCGGGGTGATGGCCACGAGGCCCGCCACAGCTCCGGAGGCCGCGCCCAGGGTGGTGGGCTTGCCGTCGCGGATCTTCTCGACGAGCAGCCATCCAAGCAGGGCCGCGGCGGTCGCCGTGTTGGTCGTCACGAAGGCGTTGACCGACAGGGGGTTGGCACCGAGAGCCGAGCCGGCGTTGAAGCCGAACCATCCGAACCACAGCAGGCCGGCGCCGAGCAACACCATGGGCACGTTGTGGGGCGGCATGGCCCGCTTCGGCCATCCCTTGCGGCGGCCGGCCACGATGGCCACGGCGATGCCGGCGATGCCGGCGTTGATGTGGACCACGGTGCCACCGG
>CAWUMT010000316.1:0-1758 GCA_963923735.1 uncultured Acidimicrobiales bacterium | reverse complement strand
CCTGCTGCCCCAGGCGGAGCAGGTTCCCTACGATCGCTACGACCACGGCACCCGCCTCAAGGCGTACATCGTCGAGGTCCGCAAGACTGCCAAGGGCCCCCAGATCGTGGTCTCCCGCACGCACCCGGGCCTCATCAAGCGTCTCTTCGAGCTCGAGGTTCCCGAGATCTCCTCGGGCATCGTCGAGATCCGCGCCGCGGCCCGTGAGCCCGGTCACCGCACGAAGATCGCCGTGTGGTCCAACGACCCCCACGTCGACCCGGTCGGCGCCTGCGTGGGTGCACGCGGCTCTCGAGTCCGCATGATCACCAACGAGCTGCGTGGTGAGCGCATCGACGTCATCCCCTACACCGACGACCCCGTCGAGCTCATCCAGAACGCCCTGGCTCCCGCCCGGGTGCGCGAGGTGCGTCTCGATGAGATGACCGGTACGGCCACCGTGGTCGTCAACGACCACCAGCTCTCACTCGCCATCGGCAAGGAGGGTCAGAACGCCCGCCTCGCCGCCCGGCTCACCGGATGGCGGATCGACATCAAGTCCGAGACCCAGCTCGAGGCCGAGGAGGCCGAGGGTGGTCAGGAATGGGCCGAGGGTGAGTGGATCGTCGATGAGTCCGGCAACCAGGTCTGGGTTCCGGCCGAAGGTGGCGAGGAGCTCTCTGCCGCCCAGTGGTCCGAAAAGGCCACCGAGGAGGCTGCCGAGCGCGAGGTCGCTGCCGAGACGGCTGCAGAGCTCGCGGTCGAAGAGGTCGCCGAGGCTGTGGAGGAGTCCGAGGAGGACGCAGCCGCAGAGGACGCCGTCGAGCTGATCGAAGAGGCCGCCACGGACCCGGAGGCGGAGGCATAGCCCCCGAGCGGACCTGCGTGGGGTGTCGCACCCGACGCCCGACACCTGAGTTGGTTCGGGTGGTCGGCGATGGGGCCGGTGGCATCGCACCGGGGGCTCGAGCCCCCGGCCGGGGAGCGTGGCTCTGTCCCGAGGTGACCTGTGTGGAACAGGCCATCAGGACCAGGGCCCTGACTCGGAGCCTGCGCAGCGAGGTTCGGCTCAGCGACGCCGACCTGGGGGCCCGACTCGTCGAGATCCTTCGAATTGGCTCGTTCGAGCCGGATGCGCCATGAAGTTGTGTGAGAATAGGAAACCGTGCTCCTGATGAGGCGCACGCCGAAGAGCAGAAGAACCTGAGGAAGCGTTGCCCAAGAAGATTCGTGTCTATGAGCTGGCCAAAGAGCTAGGGATGACCAACAAGGAGACGGTGGACCTCGCCGTCACCTTGGGCATCGGCGTCAAGAGCCACTCATCGTCCATCGAGGACGCCCAGGCAGACCGGGTTCGCCGCAAGGCCGAGTCCGAAGGCCTCATCCGCGACGTCCAGCCCGAAGAGCCGGCCAAGAAAGCGCCGGCGAAGAAGGCGGCCGCGACCAAGAAGGCCGCTGCGGCACCAGCTGCGGAGCCTGCTCCTGTTGAAGCGCCCGTCGTCGAGGCTCCCGTCGAGGAAGCTGCTCCTGCGGCACCCAAGCGGCTGATCCGCTCGGGTGGCGCTGCGCCTGCACCCTCTGCGCCGCCTGCAGCTCCGAGCGCCCCTGCGCCCGCGGCCGAGGCACCGAGTGCACCCGCGACTGAGGCACCCAGCGCAGAGCCGGCACCGAGCCGACCTGCCGAGGTTCCCGATCCGGCAAAGCGTCTCCCCAAGCCGCCGACCTCGGCAACCGGCCGGCCCATCCCGCCGCCGCCCGGCGCGCGTCGTCCTCCCATGT
>CAWUMT010000315.1:0-1758 GCA_963923735.1 uncultured Acidimicrobiales bacterium | reverse complement strand
TTTTCGCGCAGGATCTGGGTCATGTCGCCATTCAGTGCCGCCGCCTCGTAGCCGGCGTTCGAGTAGATCCGTCGGGTCCCCGGGGAGGCCAGCACCTCAGGGGCATCGAGGCTGAGCCCGCTGGCGTGGCTCAGGAGATGACGCAGGGTCGAGCCGGGAGGGCCTGCGGCATCGTCCAAGGTGACCACGCCGTCCGCCACCAGGCGAAGGGTCACGAAGGCGACCGCGACCTTGGACAACGAGGCCCACGGCAGCACTGCCGCGAGGTCCCCCGCCCCGCGCTCTGCGGTGGGTCCGAGGACGGACACCCCGTGCGTCGAGCCCGGCCACTGAGAAGGGAGGTCCAGCGCGGCCATAGGGAGTCACCCTACCGAGGCGGCGCCTAGGGTTGGCGTCCATGATCACGGTGCTCTGCGGAGGCGTCGGCGCGGCCCGGCTGCTCAAGGTGCTAAGCGGTGCCACGGACCCGGCCAACCTCATCGGGATCGTCAACACCGGTGACGATCTCACCCTCCATGGGCTGAAGATCTGCCCAGACCTCGACACCATCACCTACACGCTTGCGGGGCTCAACAACGAAGAGACCGGATGGGGACTTGCGGGAGAGACCTGGCGGGTCATGGCCGAACTCGGCGAGCTCGGCGGAGCGAACTGGTTCTCCTTGGGCGACCGTGACCTCGCCACCCACCTCTATCGAACGCAGCGCCTCGCCGAAGGTGCAGGCCTCGCAGAGATCACTGCGGAGCTCGGAGAACGTCTGGGCTGCGCGGTGCGCCTGCTTCCCGTGACTGAGGACCCCTTGGCCACAGTGCTCGAGACCCCGGACTTCGGGACCCTGAGTTTCCAGGAGTACTTCGTCGGCCACCATCACTCGGTCCCCGTGAGCGCAGTACGCGTCCAGGGCGCCGAGTCCGCGCGACCCACGCCCGGGGTACTCGAGGCCATCGCTGAGGCGGAGCGAATCGTGATCGCCCCGTCGAACCCGCTCATCTCGCTGGGCCCCTTGCTCTCAGTCCCCGGGATCGTCGATGCGCTCGAAGCCCGTCGAGCCGACGTGCTGGCCATCTCCCCTCTGATCGGCGGCCAGGCCTTGAAGGGGCCCGCCGATCGCCTCATGGAGGAGCTCGGCCACGGTGCTACGGCCTCGGGCGTCGCTGCGCTCTACCGACCGATCGCCTCCACGCTGCTGATCGACGAGGTCGACGCCCTTGAGCGCGCTGCGGTCGAAGCGGCCGGGATGGACTGCCTGGTCGGCCCCACGCTGCTGAGCGATCCGAAGGGCGCGGCCCACGTGGCCGCAGTGGTGCTCGGTGTCTGAGCCGACCTCACTCCAGATCTTCGCCGTCGAGGGCCTCGGAGAGGTGGCGCCGGGTGCGGCGCTCTCCGCTCTCCTTGCTGAGGTGCTCGGGGCTGAGGCCGGCGAGTTTGGCCTCAAGGACGGCGACGTTCTGGTGGTTACCCAGAAGGTGGTCTCGAAGGCCGAGGGCCGGGTCGTCCCCCTCGATCATGATGACGAGGAGGCCAAGATCGCCCTCGTTGAGGCTGAATCGGTTCGCGTGCTACGTCGGCGCGGCAGCCTCCTGATCACTGAGACCACCCACGGATTCGTGTGTGCCAATGCCGGCGTGGACCTCTCGAACGCCCTCGACGGCACGGCCGTGCTGCTTCCCCTCGAACCTGATCGATCGGCGCGGCGCCTGCGCGCCGACCTCGGCCGGGCACTCGGCGTGGACGTGGCGGTGATCGTCTCGGACACCT
>CAWUMT010000314.1:0-1775 GCA_963923735.1 uncultured Acidimicrobiales bacterium | reverse complement strand
CTCAGGAGCTCGCCCACGTGGTGCTCTCGAGCTCTGATCCCACGGCCAGCCTCGATTCGAACGTCTCGGTCATCGCCAACGTCTCGAGCACCGCCGGGGACTTCAGTTGCCTCGCCACCCCAGCCTGGACCAGTGCGACCGACTGGGAGACGGCGATGGGTTGGACGATCGGTGGTCAACCCCTGATCCAAGGTTCGGTGCTGCAGCCTGGGATCCTCGAGTATCCCGGGACTGGATACTTCAAAGTCCCGAGCACCTCGCACACCTACTTGATCAACGGCCAGTTGGTGAAGCCCACCAGCGTCACGCTCTCTGCGTCGACCACGATCAACGACGTCTCGATCTCGGTCACGCCGGGCAGCGTCGCCGCACTGAACCTGTTCGCGCTGGAGGCATTGAGTCCGACCTACCTGTCACAGGTCCAGGCGCTGTTGGCCGCCTTTCAAGCCAATCTCGTTGCTGCACTCCCTCAGGGAGATCCCACCGTCACCGAAGAGCTGGCCTTCCTCAACCTCTTCTACAGCGGTGATCCGTCGAACTTCGCGAACGCGTGCGTGGGGTACCAAACGACCAACCCGACGTACATCTCTGATCTCCTGGCTTCGTTGAGTGCGTATTTCCTCCCAAGCGCCGTCACATCGCTCGGCGGGGGGAGCGACTCGTGCTCCAATCTGATGTTCGGAATCATCATGGGAGCGCTCACCGAGATCGACCGTCGTTCCCTCCCGACCGACGTCTACACCGTGACGCTCGCCGCATCGCCAACGACGACTTCGCTCCCAACGACGACCACGACTCCGGGTCCTCAGCTCGCCTCGACGGGTCAGCCCCTCGCGCTCCTTGCGGGCGTCGGCCTTGGGTCCGCGGGGCTCGGCGCTGCGCTGCTTCGGCGTCGTCGTCGATTGAGCTGATCGAGACGAGTCGTGGGGGCGCTGGATCCTCGAGCTCCCGAGGCCGGGACTCCCGGCTGGTTCGTCCGTGAGCGTCGCCTCCCGGAGCACCGCTGGGCGGTGCGCGGCGTCCTCGATGACGCGCACCCTGATGGCGCCGTGCTCGACGATCCCATCGATACTGAGGGGATGTACGTCATGTGGCGCACGTTCAGTGACGAAGCAGGCCGCCTCGTGGTCTTCCCCTCGGCCATGGAGCTCGACGGCACCCCCAAGCTCTGGTTCGTCGATACCTCCAACGAGGTCACCACGCCAGGCCTCGTGACCCTTGTGGCCTTCGGCTCCGATCACCTCCCCGCAGGCACCGTGGTGGCGAACTCGACCTTCACCACGATGCCCGTGGCCAGCAAGGAACAGGCCGGGGCCATCCGCTGGTCCCGCAGCGATGGGGCGGTCGACCAGCTCTTCGTCCAAGAATCGTGGCGCCGCAAGGGGATCGGAACCCTGCTCCTGTTTGCTGCGGGTGCCTTTCATCAGGCCCATGGCTGGGCCGGCTCCATCCATTCAGATGGGCGCCACACCCAGATGGGCGATGCCTTCGCCATGGCCCAGGATTTCCCTCATCGAATCCCCGAGGACGTCAAGATCGTCGTCCCCATGGACCGGCCGGAGGGGTGACCCTGAGGGGCTGATTCCCGCTTGGCACTCTCGGGTCGCGGCTGCTAATCTTGGCAGTCCAAAGTTCCGAGTGCCAAGTAAGCCAAGGAGTCAAGAAGATGAACCTCCAGCCCCTCGACGACCGCATCGTGGTCCGCCCCGGAGAGTCTGAGGAGACCACCGCGTCCGGTCTGGTCATCCCCGACACCGCCAAGGAGAAGCCCCAGC
>CAWUMT010000313.1:0-1779 GCA_963923735.1 uncultured Acidimicrobiales bacterium | reverse complement strand
GGGTGCACGTGCTCGTTCTCCAAGGCAGCCGACCTCATCGTCTGCCCGTGTCATGGTTCGGAGTTCAAGGTCTCCAACGGAGCGGTCATCGTGGGTCCAGCGCGCACGGGACTTGCGGAGTACAAGGTGAGCGTCGGGACCGACGGTCAGCTCTACGTCAAGGTCTGAGGTTCGTCGGCCTCGTTCAGACAGCGCGCAGGTGGGGTCGCCCCGCGCCGCGCAGCGCACGGACCCCGACGGCATCGAGGAACTGGCGACCGAGCGGGAGCAGTCGAAGGAGATCGGCCTGCCCAGTGGGACGGGCCAGCATCCAGGAGTGCCCACCGGGCACCCACAGCACCGAGACTCCCGCCGCGTTGGCGAACTCCTCGGCCGTTTCTGGCGTGGTGATGCGATCGAAGCATCCCCATTCGGCGAGGAACGGGATTCCGGCTGTGGCGAGGACCTCGACCTCGGTAGTCAGGTCCGTCTCCATCAGCATCGAGGCCACCGGGGCCGTCCGCCCGAGCGTCTTCAAGTTGCGACGGAGATCGGGCAGCACCGAGCGAAGCGTGGAGAGGATGCGGCCAGCGAGGAGGTCGGGCAGATCCGCCGCCACCGAAAGTCCGAGGTCCGCCATGGCGCCGATGTCGGGAGCGATGGGGGAGAAGAGTCGGGGCAGGATGCCGTGACGATGGTGCCACGCAGGCGTTGCGGCCCCATCGCGGTAGATGATGCCAAGCACGCGTTCGGGGTGAGCCGTAGCGAATTCGATGGCGGTGGCCGCCCCCATCGAGTGGCCGAGCAGGAGCGCACGCTCGATACCCAGATGATCCATCAGCGCCTCGATCCGCCGGGCCATCGAGGCCAACGACAGCTCGCCCCAGGCCAAAGGATCACTGCCGCCGAATCCGGGAAGGCTTGGATTGACCACCCGCCATCCAAGCGATTCGGCCAGATGCTCCGATTCCCGGTGATACATGGGACCCGCGCAGAAGAAGCCGTGGATGTTGATGGCCCAGATCTGTTCGGCACCCTCGTCGTTGTTCGAGACGCCGTAGCGCATGGGATGGCCATCGACGATGAGCTCTGCGCCCAACATCGAGACTTCACCGCGCCCGCGGACCGCACGAAGCAACTGACGCTGGGCCAAAGCGGCCTGGCTTCTGGCTGCGTGCGCGACCCCCACGGCCGACCTCCTCGGACTGCGTGATCCTCACGCTACCGCCGACGGCTCCTAGGTTGGAGGTATGCCAACTACTCCCGAGCGCGTCGTCGTTGTCGGTGCCGGGTTAGCCGGACTCCGCGCCGCCACGCTGCTCGCGGCGGCCGGGATCGAGGTGGTGGTGCTCGAGGCTGCCGAGCGCGTCGGTGGTCGGGTGGTGACCGACGCGGCGAACGGCTACCTCCTTGACCGGGGGTTCCAACTCCTCAACCCTTCCTATCCCCAAGCGCGTGCCGCACTCGACCTCGAGGCGCTCCGCCTCGGTCCGTTCGTCGAGGCACTCGAGGTGGCGGGCCCCGGCACTGAGCGCGTGCGTCTTGACGATCCGCTTCGTCGACCTTCCTCCATCCTGGCCACGGCCTTGAGCCCTGCGGGTTCAATGCTCGACAAGCTGCGCTTTGCAGCACTCAGCCTCAAGCTTCGCTTCGGTGATCCGGCGACGTGGAAGATCAGTGAAGAGCTCTCTGCGCAGCAGTGGCTCCGAGATGCGGGCATCGGCTCGGACCTTCTCGATCGGGTCCTTCGTCCCTTCCTCGCTGGCGTCCTCCTTGAAGATGGGCTCGACACCTCCGCTA
>CAWUMT010000312.1:0-1787 GCA_963923735.1 uncultured Acidimicrobiales bacterium | reverse complement strand
CGGCGACCAGCGCACCCGCTGCGACGAGGAGGCCCACCATGGTGAGGAGGAGGGGAAGCCCTGCGGCAACCAAAGAGCCGAAGGCCAGCACCAAGATGAGCATGGTCACGGGCCAGGAGAGCATCTCCGATCGCATCATCGCCGAGTGGTTGGCGCTGTTGAAGTCCGCCCAGAGGGCAGAGTCGCCCGTGAGGGTGACCGAGATGCTGCGGCTCCCGAGCTGGGCGAGTGGCGCCGCAAGCGACTCGGCCGCCTTCACCATCTCGTTGGTCCCTTGGGCAGCTCCTCCGACGACGACCACGGTGCGGCCGTCCTTCGAGATCGTCATGCCGGGCATCGGGGGCACCACGGTCGAGACCGCGGGATCGGACTGGAGCTTGGCGATCACCGCGTCGACGGTCTGGCGCCCCTGAGCCGTCGAGAGCACGGCGGCAGAGGGCTGGCGGACAACGACCTGCAGGGCTGATGATCCCAGCCCCTTGAAGTCAGATTCGATGAGCTTCCGAGCCTGGACGGACTGGCTGGTCTGATCCTCCCAGCCCGCACCGGCCAGCGCGTGCTGGACCGAAGGGGCGAAAGCTCCGAAGACCACGAGGACCACCGCCCACGCTGCCAAGACCCATCGAATGCGCGTGGCCATGACCCGGCCGAGGCGTGCGAAGGCTCCTCCGACCCGATGGTCGTCAGCTGCTTCGACGCCGAGATTCTCGCTGGTCCCCATGATGCGCCTCCTTCGCCGCGATGGTCGCGACGTCATCGGCACTATACCCCTAGGGGTATCTGAACGCTACTCAGCGCCCGAACCAGCGACGCTTCGGGGCTGCCTCCTCGGCACTGCAGCTGCAGCGCTCCGAGGCCGGAAGGTGACCGAGCACCTCTTCGACGTGCTGGCCGCACCCGGCCCAGCCCGCCTTGCCACACTGCTTGCACGTCACTTGTCTGCACATACCCCTGAGGGTATCTTTCGTGGGGTCGTCAGTCAAGGCATGGGAGGCTCGGCCATGGCCATCATCGAGCTCTACGCAGACATCTGGTGCCCCTTCGCCCACGTGGGGCTGCGCAAGGCCGTCGAGGCTCGCAGGGCCGCCGGGATGCCTGCGCTGCGGCTCAGGGCCTGGCCCCTCGAACTCGTGAACGGCTCTCCCATGGATCCAACCAAGACCCGCGCCAACGCCGAGGCCCTGGTCACGAGCGTGGCGCCCGACCTCTTCGCCGCAAGGGAAAGCTGGCACTTCCCCACCACCACGCTCCCTGCCCTGGCCCTCGAGGCCGCCGCCGCAGTCATCTCAGACGAGCATGGCGAGACGGCGGGGCTTCGACTGCGCGAGCTGCTCTTCGAACAGGGCCTCGACATCGGCGACCCGGACGTTCTGACACCGCTCTCCGACGAGCTCGGCCTCGGCGACGTGGACCTCGAAGACCAGACCGCAGTCCTCGCCGACCTCGAGCGTGGCCGGGCTCAGGGGGTGCTCGGCTCACCTCACTTCTTCTGCGAGGGCGACGACGCCTTCTGCCCCGGCCTCGACCTCAGCAGAGACGAGTCGGGCCATCTCGACGTGAAGGAGCACTTTGCCCAGACCGCAGCATTTCTGCAACGGCACCTCGGTTAGTGGCCGGCTAGTTCACCCCCACCAAAAGCTCGCGGCGATCACCACATAGAGCGCCACGAGAGATGCTCCCTCGAGCCAGGTCGACTCGCCGTCGAGGACCACGAAGGCGAGCACCATCGCCGCGAGGACGAGGACCACGAGGAGCACCGGCGAGAGCACCAGGGTGAAGCTGCCCCA
>CAWUMT010000311.1:0-1796 GCA_963923735.1 uncultured Acidimicrobiales bacterium | reverse complement strand
TTCGGCGCCTACCTCCTTGCTCGACTCGTGGGCCCCCAAGTCGCCCAGCGGCGGAGGGCGAGGCTCGACCGGCTCCGATCGGACCCGACGGCGGCAGCGCAATAGGTTTGACGTCTGTGGCGGAGCGCTCGAAGTTCACCGAGGTGGCCATGAGCCATGCGGACGGGCTCTACTCCGCGGCCCTGCGCATGACCCACAACCGTGCCGATGCCGAGGACCTTGTCCAGGAGACCTACCTGAAGGCCTTTCGGGTGTTCGACTCCTTCGAGGAGGGCACCAACCTTCGTGCCTGGCTCTATCGGATCCTGACCAACACCTGGATCACCGTCTATCGGTCCCGCCAGCGTCGACCCGACGTCGAGGAGGTCGAGGACGTCGAGGACCTCTATCTCTTCCATCGCCTCGCTGATGGTGAGGGAATCGTGGGCGAGTCCGCTGAAGAGGAGGCCCTCGGTGCGATGACCGACACTGAGGTGACCTCAGCCCTCGACTCGCTGCCCGATGCCTTCCGGCTCACCGTCTACCTCGCGGACGTCGAGGGGTTCAGCTATGCCGAAATCGCTGAGATCACCGAGGTTCCGGTGGGAACCGTGATGTCGCGGCTCCATCGGGGAAGGAAAGCGCTTGCAAAGGCGTTGACTCCCTATGCGGAGGCACACGGCCTGGCGACGACTCGGCCTCGGGAGGGGGAGTGATGGCGAACGATTCATTCTCGATGTTCCCGATGAACTGCTCCGACGCAGTGCATGACCTCTACGGCTATCTCGACGGTGAACTCACCGAGGAGCGTCGAGGTGTCATCGCCCAGCATCTCGAGTGGTGTGGTCCCTGTGGGTCAGCGGCAAAGTTCGAGGTGGAGTTGCGTCGCGTGATCGCTGATCGCTGCCTGACGCGCGTGCCGCCTGAACTGATGGAGCGCATCGCCGCCTCGTTGCAAGGGGAATCTGATCACGGAACCTGAGGTCCCCCGCCCCACGCCCGTCATCGACGTCGGGATGGCCACCGGCCTCGGCGGGTTCCTGTCGCGGCGACGCGGCATGCCTCGCAGCTATCGCCCGGGGCCGATGGAGCTCGAGCTCACCGCACTGACCACGCTGGCGGCCGAGCGGGTGGCTGAGGAGGCGCGCCTGTGGCCGCCGACCGAACCACGAGCGCGCGTGCTGTCTCGAGATGAGTGGGTGGCCTCTGCGGCGGAGGGGATCGAACGCCTCGCCAGGCCTGCCATGGCGAAAGTGGAACGTGAGCGTGCTCACCGCACAGCAGCGGTGCTGCAGCGACTCGGCGCCCAGGTGGGAGGCATCGAGGTCGGCGGGGTGCTGGCCTGGCTCTCAGGGCGAGTGCTCGGCCAGTACGACGTGTTGGTCGGAGAGCAGCCGACGGCGTCGGAGGACGTCATCTCCTACGTGGGGCCCAACATCGTGCACCTCGAAGAGCGCTTCGGTTTCGATCCCTCTCAGTTCCGTCTCTGGCTCTGCCTCCACGAGACGGCGCACCGAGCGCAGTTCGAGGGAGCTCCGTGGGTGCGCACCTACTTCCTCTCCTTGATCGATGAGGTGATCGGTGCCATCCCTGCCTCGACACCGCAGGTGCTGTCGGGATTGGTGCGCGCCGGAACCGAAGCGATGCGCGGCCGAAACGTCCTGGCGGAGCACGGACTCGCCGGATTGGTGGCCACCGAGGAGCAGCTCGAGGCCATGGGTCGACTGAGTGCGCTGATGAGCGTGCTCGAGGGTCATGGAGAAGTGGTCATGGACGAGGCAGCGCGCGACCTCGTCCCCGATGCGGACCACTTCCAC
>CAWUMT010000310.1:0-1882 GCA_963923735.1 uncultured Acidimicrobiales bacterium | reverse complement strand
GGCGCACCGGGCACCGCCCAGACCGGATCGGCTCGACCGACCGTGAGGCCACCGTTCACCGCGAGGGGACCTAGATAGACGAGCAGATCAGTGGCCCAGGTGGTGGCCGCGCCGAGAGCGGCGGCCCGCACGCCTGCTGGTGCTTCGCCGAGCCACGTGCCCAGTGAGCCGGGTCGCGTGTGCTCTCGGGTCGCGCGAGCCACCACCTCATCGATCTCGCTTCGCACCGCAGCCAGAGGGCTTGAGCTCGATCCGTCGATGACCCGGCGGAGGGCAGCGGCGCCCAGGAGGCGACGCGCCTTGTGCGGTGACCAGCTGAAGGGGGTCGCCTCATAGGGTCCTTCGAGCACGGTGTGGGAGTCCAGCCGCAGCGTGCCGTGGTGCCGGGCAGGTGCCTTGGCCGAAAGGCGGGACGCGAGCACTCGCCGGAGGCTCGGATCAAGTGCTTCAGGGGTCGGAGCGGGAGCGTCCATCAACTCGAGCAGGCCTCGCGCCGGCGAGAAGGTGGGCGTGGGGTGACGGAGCCTCATACAGCGCTCTTCTTGGTGACGGCATCGACGACGCGGCGGAGGCCTGCGGTGAGGACCTGATCGGTTCCCTCGACCACCAAGGTCTCGCCCGTGGCCGTCGACAGGGATGCCACGCGAAGAGGAGCGGCACCCGAACGGAGGGTCTCGAGGAGTGCGAGGACACTGAGTCGTCGTTCGGTGGCCTCGTCGGGTACCGAGGTGGTCACCTCGAGGAGACAAACCGAAGCCACCTCGAGTGCGGGAGGTCCAAGGACCAGTGTGGCCTGCGCGCTCAGGACCACGTCGCCACCGCAGAGCGCGACGCTCAGGCGCTCGTTCGTGCGCGGCAGCCAGGTGCCAGGGATCAGGCCGAGTCGACGAGCCAAGACGGCGTCGTGTGCGGCCACTTCAGCAGCGAGCTGTGCGAAGGCATCGGGGTCGAGCTCATGGATCTGGGTGGCAAGTTCGGGTTCATCGGATTCGAGCGCACCCAGTGCGTCGTCCATGGGGTGCGTGACCTCACCGACGAGCGTGCGTTGGGTGACGAGGGCACCGACCAAGGCAGCGCGGGCGAGGACGAGCGGTCCCGGGACTGGGTAGAGACCCTCGGTCGTGACCGATCGGGGAGTGAGCATCATTGGGAGCTCGAGAGAAGAGAGGAGTACGGCGAGTTCATCGTCGAGCCATGCCCGAAGGCCACCGGCCAGTCCTCGGTCGACGAGGGGTCGCTCCTCCCGGTTCCCTCGGAGGGCCTCGAGCAGGCCTGGTGCGGTGGTGATCTCCATGGGGGCCAGTGTGCTCGGCGGGTGTGTCAGCGCCACCTCTAGCATCGGTCCATGCCTGAGGCCTTCACTGAGCTCGACCGTGCGGAGATCCGGAGTGCGTTTCTACGGGGCATCCGGTTCATCAGCCTGTGCTGGGTCGGGATCTTCGTCGCCTACTTCCTGTTTCCTGAGCGTTTGTTGGCCGATGCGAACCCGGTCCTGCGCCTCCTCGTCGTCGTGGTGATCATCGCTGGGCTGACCTTCTGGCAGGTCCGTCGGATCTCTCGTGGCCGAGTCCCACAGCTCCGGGCCATCGAGGCACTCTCGACCATCATCCCGCTGTTCCTCGTGGTCTTCGCCACGATCTATCTCGCCACCTCAGTGGCCCACCCCGATGCGTTCTCCCAGCACCTCAACCACGTCCGCGCGCTCTACTTCAGTGTGACCGTGTTCTCCACGGTGGGCTTCGGTGACATCACCCCCACCACGGATCCAATGCGCCTGACGGTTGCGTTCCAGATGCTGCTCGATCTCATCCTGATCGGTTCAGTCGTCCGGCTGTTGTTCCGCCGGGCGGAGGTGGCGCTCTCCACGGTGGCCCCCCAGGGG
>CAWUMT010000309.1:0-1913 GCA_963923735.1 uncultured Acidimicrobiales bacterium | reverse complement strand
GTTCGATGCCTTGCGCCGTGACTCCTTGGCCTTCTGGGCCTCGTCGAACTTGAACTTGCCGTAGTCCATGATCCGGCACACGGGCGGATTGGCGGTGGGGGCAACTTCCACGAGGTCAAGATCGAGGTTGCGGGCGATGGAGAGTGCCTCGGGGACCGGCTTGATCCCCAACTGCGTTCCATCGGGTCCTACGAGGCGAACCTCACGGACGCGGATGCGATCGTTGATGCGGTGCTCTTGCGTCGCAGCTATCGGGCCATTCCCTTGCCTCCTGTCCCGTGCCACTCGGCATTCGGGAGTCTCGGGAAGCGAGGAAGCACCACGCGATTCACTCGCGGGCAGTCCGATTCTCGACCCGCCGCACTCCTTGGGCCAAAGGTGGCCCCCGTGGACGGGTGGAGGTGGGTGCCCTGAGCGAACTCGGGAGCCACCTCGCTTCTGTGTAAGGCCCGTTAGGTTAGCAGCCATGTCCGAGAACCCCGAAAGCCCCAGCCACGAAGAGGAAGTCGAGGCCCTGAGGGCCCGCCTCGAGCAGGCTGATCCCGCCGACATCATCGCCAACCACGCCTATGGGCTCTTCGAGCTGGCCGCCGTCTACCTCTCGGCGACCCCGCCAAAGCTGGACAGCGCTCAGGTGGCCATCGACGCCCTGACGGGCCTCCTCGGCTCGGTGGACGGACGCCTCGGCGAGGCCGATGCACCGCTCAAGGAGGGGTTGGCCCAGATTCGCCTGGCCTGGGTCCAGGTCAGCGCGGCGCGGGGTTCCGAGAACTGAGCAGCGCCATTGCTTGCCCTTGCGAGGCCAACGGCTCAGTGGACGATCTTCGAGAGCGGAAGTTCGAGGATGTCCGTGGCCCCCTGGTCCTTGAGGGCGGGGATCAGTGTGTTGATCGTGCCCTTGTCGGCCACGGTCTCCACCGCATAGCCCGCACCCTTGGAGAGCTCCGAGATCGTTGGTGAGCGAAGCGAAGGCAGAACCTGAAGGACCCCATCGAGCTGCTCGGCTCCGACGTTGAGCTTGACCAGGACTTTGCCGCGAGCTTCGAGCGTGCCTGCAAGCAGCGTCAGGATCTGATTCATGGCGTGGCGCTTGGCCGGATCCGCTGCTGCGGCCGGGTTGGCCACGAGTTCTGTCCGAGAGGTCAGCAACGTGTGGATGATCTTGAGGCCTGCGGCGCGCAGCGCACGACCGGTCTCGGTGATCTCGACCACGCAATCGGCGATGTCGGGGACCTTGGCCTCGGTCGCGCCGTAGGAGAGGGACACCTCTGCGTCGATGCCGGCTGCCTCGAGCGCCCGGGCGGTGAGGCCCGGGTACTCCGTCGAGACGCGCAGCTTGCCGGAGTGTCCCTTCAGGTCCTCAAGCGACTCATAGGGCGAGTCGGCCTTGACGGCGAGCACGACGCGGATCGGGTTCGAGGTGGCCTTCGAGTAAGCCAGCTCACCGAGGGAGACCACCTCGACGCCCCGCTCCTCGATCCAGTCACGCCCCGTGATGCCAAGGTCGAAACGACCCTCGGCGACGTAGACGGGGATCTCCTGGGGGCGAAGGATGCGGATCTCTCCCAGACGAGGGTCGTCGATCGTGGCCCGGTAGTCCACGTCAGAGGAACGATGCACGCTCAGGTCCGCCGCAGCGAACAGTTCGAGGGTGGCCTTTTCCAGTGAGCCCTTGGGCAAGACGAGATTCAACACGTCTCTATTGTGGCCCATGGGCACCAGGCCCACCGACGGGAGGCTTCAGCCCAGCGGTGCGCTGCGCAGGAGGCGGACCATCTCGACGGCGGTCTCGAAGGCCTCGGCACCCTTGTTGCCCTCGCCCTCCACGGAGCGCTCGAGCGCCTGATCGACCGTGTCGGTGGTCAGGACGCCGAAGATCACCGGCACGCCGGTCTCGAGGCCGACCTGGGAGA
>CAWUMT010000308.1:0-1915 GCA_963923735.1 uncultured Acidimicrobiales bacterium | reverse complement strand
GTGTATAAGAGACAGGCCCCAGTCCGCTCGTCGTCTACCCCGTGAGCAACCCCCGCTCGTTCATCCGGACCGAATCGACCGGCAGCGGCGTCATCCTCGCCGGTGACGGCGAAGGCCTCATGGCCGCCGCGGGCTTCAGTCTCCTCAGCAGCAACTCGAGCTCGGTCTTCTACTCAGCCTCCCTCGACTCGAAGCAGGCGTTCTCGAACGCGAACTCGAACTCTTCGACCTACGTGCTCACCGACTCGAACGCCCGACGCCTCGACACCTTCGGCACGCTCTCGGCCACCTACGGCTACGTCCAGACGGCCACGGACACGCCGCTCAAGGACGATCCCTCCCAGCAGGCGTTGGGCATGTTCCCCGGTGCGGGCACCTCGACCCAGACCATCGCCCTGCTCTCGGGTGCCAAATCGATCTCGGCCACCTCGTACGGCTATCCCACGGCGAACTTCCCCGAGAACCAGCCGTTCTTCGCCTTCGACGGCAACCCCAACACCGCCTGGGAGGCCGGCGGGGTGACCAAGGCCGTCGGCGAGGCGGTCCAGATCGACCTCGGCCGCAGCGTCACCGCGACCTCGCTGCGCTTCCTCCAGCCCCAGCTCGGCCCCACGAACCGCAAGGTCACGAGCGCGGTCGTGACCTTCGACGGACGCGCGCCGGTGACCGTGCACTTCGATCCGAGCTCGTACACCCAGCCCGGCCAGAGCGTCACATTCCCCTCTCGCACGTTCTCGAAGTTGAAGGTGACCATCACCGGGGTGACCGGCTCGGACATCTTCCAGCGGAGCCTCTCGGCCGTCGGGTTCGCCGAGATCACCATCCCCGGGGTCGCCCCGGCCACCGAGTCGCTTCGCCTGCCCACCGACCTGTTGACCAAGGCGGGGCCGAACTCGATCACCCACGCGCTGGCCATCGTGCTGCACCGCCTGCGCGCCAACAACCTCTATCCCCGCGTCGACCCTGAGCTCTCGATGAACCGCACCGTCGAGCTGCCTGCCACTCGGGCCTTCGGCATCTCCGGGCAAGCCCGCATCAACGACGCGCTGCCCGACGACCAGCTCAACGCGCTCTTAGGCCGGACCACCTCAAACGCGTTCCCCGCCACGACGGGGCTGGCCCACATCGTCCAGACGGCCTCAAGCTCGCGACTCGCCGGATGCCTGCGGTGCTCCTCATGGGCGGCCAACGATGACAACCCCACGACCGCCTGGCAGTCAGCCTTCGCTCCCGAGCAGGGCCAGTGGCTCTCGGCCACCCTGGCTGCACCGACGACCTTCGACCACCTCAATCTCCGGTTGATCGTCGACGGCGCCCATGCGGTCCCCACCCAGGTCACGGTCTCCGCTGGTGGCCAGAGCCGCACGATCAACCTTCCCAACCTCGGCCTCGGACGGGGCCGAGCGCTCGGCACCGCGGTGGCCGTGCCCATCTCGTTCCCTGCACTGAGTGGTTCCGAGGTCCGCCTCACCATCAACAAGGTCGCCACGCTGGCCGACATCGAGATCGCCATCAACGGAGGCCTCCCCTCCCCAGTCGGCGTCGCAGAGCTCGGGATCCCCAACGCGGTCGAGCCCACCACCCCCGTGGTCCTTCCCAGTCGGTGTGACCCTTCACTGCTGAGTGTCAACGGCCAAGGGATCGCCCTGCGCATCAAGGGGCTCACCAACGATGCCCTCGACGCCCAGGCACTCTCGATCACCTCGTGTGGCAGCGACCCGGGCTGGCCGACCACCACGCTGCACGGTGGTGCGAACACCATCACCACTGCGCAGGGGTTGACCGGCACGTACAACATCGATGCCCTGGCCTTGGCCTCCACGCCCGGAGGCGCCGCCCCGGACTCGAGGTTGCTGGCCATCGGCAGCTCCGGAAGCACCTCCACCCCTACGCCGTCCACGCCGGCCTTCCACCT
>CAWUMT010000307.1:0-1929 GCA_963923735.1 uncultured Acidimicrobiales bacterium | reverse complement strand
CACCGAACCCCTCCCCCTCTGCGGTGCACACTCGGACGAAGGCGCGGCGTCCCATGCCATGGGTTCCGCCTGCGAACACGACGGGCGAGAACAGCTCGACGTCGAAGGTCCAGACCTCGACAGACTCGAGGGCTCCGAGCGGGGTGTTCAGTGCCGGTAGCATCAGCGTGCGGCCCGGATGGCGGAATCGGCAGACGCGGGGGCCTCAAAAGCCCCTGTCCTTACGGGCGTGCGGGTTCGAGTCCCGCTCCGGGCACGCCGCACCATCGGATCCACGTGGATCGATGGGCTCACGGCGCCTCGATTCCGAGGCGCCGCGCCTCGAGGAGAGGCAGCTGGGCCCGGACCTCTGCGAGCATCTCGTCGCTGAGGTCGCTGAGCACCACCGTCTCTCCCGCAGCATCCGCGCGCACCATGGTCATCCCCCTCGGATCGAGGATCATCGAGTTCCCGCAGTAGCGCGGAGCCGGTTGCGCTGCGGCCACGAGGAACGAGGTCGACTCATTCGCTCTCGCTGCGCAGAGGGTGGCGAACTGCTCCTCTTTGCCCCGTCCGGCCGCCCACGCCGCTCCCAGCACGAGGACCTCTGCCCCACCGAGCGCCAGGCGACGAGAGCTCTCAGGGAACCGGAGGTCGAAGCAGGTCTGGAGCCCGACCTTCCATCCCGCCACCTCGATCACGATGCGGTTCTCCTCGCCGACCGACCCTGGGCTGATCCCTGAGGACTCGGCGAAACCGAGGGCGTCGTAGAGGTGCACCTTGCGATAGGCGCCGAGGACGCCGCTCGGTCCGACCGCAACGGTGGTGTTGAACGGGCGGCTAGGGGCACCGGACTCCTCGAACATCCCTGCGACCACCACGGCGCCGAGCCGGGTCGCTGCCTCATGGAGGAGTCCGATGAAGGGTCCGTCGAGCGACTCGGCCTCTCCACTCAAGGACTCATCGGGCCCGAACCCGCGCTGGATCGCCTCGGGCAGCACCACAAGGTCAGCTCCTTCGAGCGCGGGATTCCTGAGGACGCGGCCGACCGCGAGGGCCTGCTGTGCGGCATCGGGCACCGAGGAGAGCTGCACTGCGGCCACACGCATGTCTCGAGGCTACCGGGGACCGGTCGAGCGCTTCGTGGCAGACTCAGGCGACCCAGAGACTCGAAAGGACCTGCGTGCTCGTCGCCCTCTTCCCCGGACAGGGATCACTGCGCCCCGGCATGGGAACGCCGTGGCTCAACCACCCGGCGATCGCCGTGCTCGATGAGATTGCCGAGGTCTCCGGCGTCGACCTTCGTTCCCTGACCACCGAGGCTCCACTGGAGGAGCTCGTCCGGACCGACAACGCCCAGTTGGCCACCTACGCCCTCTCGCTGATGGTGGCGGAAGCGGCTCAGGTCGAGGCGGACCTTGCGGTGGGCCACTCACTCGGTGAGTACTCCGCCCTGAGCTACGCCGGGATCCTCAGTCTCGCCGAAGGGACCCGCCTTGTCGTCGAGCGCGGTCGAGCGATGCTCGAGGCTTCACAGGCCAACCCCGGATCACTCGTCGCCGTCCTTGGCGCGTCCCCCGAAGCCCTCGACGCAACCCTGGTGGCGCATCCCGGCATCGTCGTGGCCAACGAGAACGCCCCGGGGCAGACCGTGTTGGCAGGGAGCCTCGACGACCTCGAGGCCCTCAAGGCTGACGCCAAGGAGTTGGGACTCCGAAAGGTGGTCGCCCTCGAGGTGGGTGGCGCCTTCCACTCGCCGTTGATGGCGTCCGCTCGGACCCGTCTCGATGCGGCGCTGGCCTCTGCCACCTTCGAGCACGGCCAGATCCCTGTGGTCGCCAACGTCGATGCCCTCCCCCATGACGGCGACGCCGACTGGGCACACCTGCTCAGCGAGCAGTTGACGGGGACAGTGCGCTTCTCCTCTTCGATCGCGGCATTGCCCGGAGA
>CAWUMT010000306.1:0-1944 GCA_963923735.1 uncultured Acidimicrobiales bacterium | reverse complement strand
CCTCGTGGCCTTGGCCGAGGAGCGAGGGACACTTGAGGACACCGCGACCCGCCAGCTCATCGCTCGGGCACAGATCGCCGACTTCGCACTCGAAGCCCTGGCAACGCGCATGATGACGGCGATGCGCCTCGGGACGCTTGATGCGTCGGCGGCCTCGCTGATCAAGCTCGGACGGGGACTCCACGATCCCGAACGCGCTCAGCTGGCCATGGAGATCGGCGGTGCAGGATCGATCGCCTGGGCGCCGAGCGACGTCGAGGGGTCCGGTGAGGCCGTCAACTTCCTCAACGGGCGGATCTGGTCGATCGCAGGCGGGTCCAATCAGATCCAGCGCAACATCGTGAGCGAGCGGATGTTGGGCCTGCCCCGTGAGATCTCGGTGGACTCCGACAAGGCGTTCAGCGAGACCTTGGCGGACGCAAAGCGGTGGGGCCAGTCGCGTGGCTGAGGCCTCGCTCGGTCTCGGTGTCGAGCCGGTTCGATGAAGCTCGGCGCAGGACTCGGCGGCCGGGCGGATCCTGAGGCCTTCGCCCGACGTGCTCGTCAGCTCGAAGACGCCGGGGTCGAGTACCTCTGGACGGGCGAGGCCTACACGGCCGATGCGGTCTCGGCACTCGGATTTCTGGCCGCAGTGACCTCGAAGGCCAAGTTGGGCACCAACATCATGCCCATCTACAGCCGCACCCCCACGTTGATCGCCATGACCGCAGTGGGGATGGACCAGCTCTCCAAGGGTCGCTTCGTCCTCGGACTCGGCGCCTCGGGACCCCAGGTCATCGAGGGGTTCCATGGGGTCGAATACGACGCGCCCTTGGCGAGGACCAAGGAGATCATCGAGATCTGTCGCGCCGTCTGGCGCCGTGAGCGCCTGGTCCACCAGGGCACGAAGTACCAGATCCCCCTGGCCGAAGGCCGGGGCACGGGGCTGGGCAAGCCACTCAAGATCATCGACGAGCCGGTGCGTGCCGAGATCCCGATCTTCGTCGCCGCCTTGGGGCCGAAGAACGTCGAGATGACCGCCGAGATGGCCGAGGGGTGGCTCCCACTCCACTTCTGGCCTGATCGCGCTGAGCGGGTCTGGGGCGAGGCGCTTTCCGTCGGGATGGCCAAGCGCGACGCGAGCCTCGGGCCCCTTGAGATCGTGGCCGGCGGCGCATTGGCCATCGGGGAGGGGGCTGAGCCACTCAGAGAGCGGACCCGCCCGATGCTCGGGCTCTACTTCGGCGGCATGGGCGCCAAGGGGGCGAACTTCTACAACGACGTGCTGTGTCGCTACGGCTTTAAGGCCGAGGCGGCCGAGATCCAGGACCTCTATCTCTCAGGCCACAAGAAGGAGGCCTCCGCCAAGGTCCCTGCCGAGTTGGTCGAGCAGATGTCGCTCATCGGCGACGAGCGTTTCGTGCGCGGTCGCATCGAGGCCTACCGGGCCGCGGGGGTCACCGTGCTCAACGTGGACCCGATCGGTGAGAACAAGCTGGCCGACCTCGAGACCTTGGCTCGCTGGATCGAGGACTGAGCGAGACGTCCTCAGGACGACTCTGCCTGGGCGGCGTACTCGTCGCGCAGGCGACGCTTGAGCAGCTTGCCAGTCTCCGTTCGAGGCAGCTCGTCGGTGAAGTCGATCGAGCGGGGGCACTTGAAGCCCGCCAGCTTGGTCCGACAGAAGGCCATGAGCTCGGCAGAGAGCTCGTCGGAACCCTCGACGCCCTCGGTGAGCTCGATGACGGCGTGGACCCGTTCGCCCCACTCGGGGTCGGGCAGGCCGATGACCGCAGCGTCGCCGACGAGGTCGTGGGTGAGGAGGACCCCCTCGATCTCTGCGGGGTAGATGTTCACACCGCCCGAGATGATCATGTCCTTGGCCCGGTCCCGGAGGAACAAGAAGCCGTCCTCGTCCAAGAACCCCACGTCGCCGATGGTGAAGAACTTGCCGCGGTGCACCGA
>CAWUMT010000305.1:0-1968 GCA_963923735.1 uncultured Acidimicrobiales bacterium | reverse complement strand
GGTCGGGGTGCGGCCCAGCTGCGTCCCGCCCGGCTGAGCGCCTCGCCGACCACAGGCTCCAAGAGCTCGACGTGGGCGCGCCCGGCGATCTCGGGGACCACGCCGCCGAACTCGGTGTGCAGGTCGATCTGTGAGGACACCACTGAGCTGAGGACCTCGAAGTCCTCGGTGATCACCGCGGCAGCGGTCTCATCACAGCTGGTCTCGATGGCGAGCAGTGCCCTCATGGAAAGTAAGCCTACGGGCGCTCGAGCGTGGCAAGGATCTCGGCGCGCCGTGCCAGCTCGGCGTCGGAATCGAGGTCATGGCACCACATGACGAGCGCATCGATACCGCCCGGGTAGTAGCGGGGCCGCACCCCGACCGGGGCGAGGCCGAACCGCCGGTAGAGCGCCTGGGCCCGCTCGTTGTCCACCGCCACCTCCAGGGTGAGGTGCTTGGCCCCGAAGAGGACGGCGGCCTCGATCCCCTCGAGGAGCAGCCAGGTGGCGACACCCCTGCCCTCAGCCCCGGGGGCGGTGGCGATGGTGTTCACGTGCACGTCCTCATCGACGAACATCAGGCCGAGATACCCCAGCAGCTGGCCGTCTTCAACGGCCTTGGTGTAGCGACGCGACTCGACGAGGGACAGCTCGGTGGCCAACAGGTCTCGGGACCACGGGTCAGGGAACCGCGCCGCCTCGATGGCGGCGAGGGTGTCGAGGTCCGCCTCGATGACGGCCTCGATCCTCAGATCGCTCATCGCCCCTTGCCGAGCGGGGCGACCTGGAAGTTGGCCACCGCGTCGGGGTCTCGCAGGTAGATCGGCACCGCACCGGCCGGGTCGGCGTCGGTACGTCCCCGAGCCTCCACCACCAATGCGGCGACGGCCGGAGAGGGATACGCCTGCTCCACCACACGCGACGCGACTCCCTCGAGTGCGGGGCCGTGGCGCTCGGTCGCGTTGCCGATCATCACCTCGGCGACGCCACCGTGCTCGACACACCAGCCCGCGACCTGCTCGGGCTTCATGACCGCTGGTCCTGCAGCGCTGTGCGCGTCGACGAAGAGCTCCACAAAGACCTCCCCACGCGCGGCGTCGAGGCAGCAGAGCACCCGACCGACGCCTGCGACCTTGGGGTCTCTTGCGAGCACCTCGGTCGAGGTGACGGTCTCGAGACCGATCGCCGCAGCCATCGCCAGGCTGCGGGCGGACGCCACGCCCACGCGCAAGCCCGTGTAGAGACCTGGGCCGAGGTCCACGACCACCGCATCGAGCTCACCGACGCTCAGATCGGCGGCGGCCAAAAGTTCGAGAGCAGCGGGAAGCAGGGTCTCGGTGTGCTCTCGAGACGTCGTGCAGAGGACCTCACCGGCCACCACGCCATCGAGCACGAGGGCAGCGGCACCTGCGGGGGTGGCGGTCTCGAGGCTGAGCAGCTTCATGCGATCCAGCCTGCCAGTGCGCCACGGAGGCGTGCGGCGTCGATCGCTCCGGGCTCGATCATGAAGCGACGGTCGTCCTCGTCGGCTCCCATCTCGATGCGGATCAGGGTGCGGCGGTTTCCGAGCACCTCAGGGGCGAGGTCCCCCCACTCCACGCAGGCCACGGCCCCTCCTTCCACGAGTTCTCCGATGGCCAGGTCGTCGGCCTCCGCGCCGGAGGTCACCCGATAGAGGTCCGCGTGGAGCAGCACCTCGATGCCGTGGCTCCCGTCAGTCCGGTGCGTGGCCATCATCGTGAAGGTGGGGCTGGTCACCCGCTCAGTGATCCCGAGCCCCTTGGCGATGCCCTGGACCAGTGCGGTCTTCCCGGCCCCGAGGCCACCGGTGAGCACGAGGACCACGCCGGGTTCGAGCACCTTGGCCAGTTCCCCACCGAGAGCATGGGTCTCGGCCAGCGAGTGGGTCTCGGCAACGATGCTGCTCATGGCCCTTCAAGGTAGGCCCTGGCGGCCAGGAGATCGGCACGGAGCAGATCGACCACCT
>CAWUMT010000304.1:0-1982 GCA_963923735.1 uncultured Acidimicrobiales bacterium | reverse complement strand
CCACCTCAGGGGCGACGGAGCCCGAGGGGTGCATCATCGGCGTGAACGGCTTCCTCGTGGAACGACCCCCATGGGCGCAGACCCGAACGATGGGCGCCGCAGCGCTCGAGATGTGCCTGGTCGCCGAGGGCGCACTCGATGGGTACGTCCAGACCTCAGGGGCGACGATCCACCCGTGGGACTACCTTGCCGCGATGCTCATCGTTCAAGAGGCGGGTGGCACGGTTCTTGAGGCCGACGGCGCAGAACTCATCCTGGTTGAGGCGCTGCCTCGCCGGCCGGTGGTGGCTTCCACACAGGCCTTGGCAGAGCTGCTCGCGCAAGATCCAGCCGTGGTGGCTCACCGGCTGACCTAGCCTTTGAGCATCGAGGGCGCTTAGCTCAGTTGGTTAGAGCAGCTGGCTTACATCCAGCAGGCCGGGGGTTCGAGTCCCTCAGCGCCCACTTGGCCCTGCCGCTCAGTCATTCCTGAGTAGCGGGGAGATCACCCGGCGGAGATCCACTTGCCTTCGATTGCGCCGAATGGTCCGGATCTGATGACGGCACAGCCACGAAGCGGACGAAGAGACCGAAGCAGACCAGGAGCCACCCTCCGCCGAGGAGCCAGGCCCCGAGGACGTCGGTGATCCAATGCTGGCCGAGCACGAGGCGACTCGGCCCGTTGGCGACGCCGATGATCACAGGGAAGATCGCTCCCCAGGTCGACCACGGACGGGGCAGGACGTAGAAGACGATCACGGCGATGGCCAGCCAGGTGCTGATCCCAGCGAAGGTGTGACCGGACGGGAACGAGGTCCCGACCTGGGAGCCGGTGAAGTGCCCGAAGGGTGGTCGGCTGCGCTCCACAAGGTGCTTGGTCGTGTTGGAGACGAAGAACCCGCCTTGAGAACACACCACGAGGAAGAGCGCCCACCGCCATCGGCGGCAGACGACGAGGATGGCGGCGACGCCGAGCATCAGGGGAAGCGTCTTGGAGCCACCGCCGATGTAGGAGACCAGCCGAGACGGATCTCTCAGGACAACCTGATGGCGCCCCAGGTCGTAGAGCCATCGGTTGACGGGAAGGTCCGTGGCGTTCATCCATGCCTTGTGATGCGCGATGAACAGGGCCAGGGCGAACCCGACGATCAGCAGACCGCCACCGATCATCACAAGGCGGAGCGCGACAGGCCGGGAGGGCAGTGGCCAGAACGATCGAGTGCCCGAAGGACTCACCGTGCTTCCTCGGGGAGGAGACGAGCGGGGGACCAGCCTCTGAGCGAACTCAAGGTGGCTACCTCCTCGGCCCGCTCAAGGTCAGGACGCGTCACGGTGCGCTCAGTGAGCCGTCCCGCGCGCAACAGCCGGGCCCGTTCGACCCCGGGGAGGAGACCGGACTCGATCGCGGGAGTCCACCAGACGCCCTCGAGCTTGACGGCGAGGTTCGCCCGATTGGTCTCGGTCACCTCACCTCGCTCGTTGATCAAGACCACCTGATCGGCTTGCGGGTGGCGGGCCATGCGCTCCTCGTAGCGTGCCCGATCAGTGGTCTTGTGGAAGAGGCGGATCTCTTCGGAGCAGACCGGATCGAGGTCCAACGCGAGGAGCTGCGGACTCGTCGAGTCCTCCCCGAGGGGAACCGCAGTGATCTCCACGAGACCCTCGGCGAAGACGGCGAGTCGAATCCGAGTGGGGACGTCGAGCGCGTCGGTGACCTGATGCATCTGGTCGCGGAGGTCTTCGGGGACGGCCATCTGGAAATAGGCAGCCGAACTGCGAAGTCGGGCGAGATGGTCTTCAAGGTTCTCGATCCGCCGAGAGGTCGGGTCGAACCTCATCGTCTCGATCAGGCCTTCGCCAGGGGCGAGGCGACCCGGTGCACCCCGTTCCACTGAGGCCGCCTTGGTCAGGACCTCAGCCCACTCAGCCGCAGGGGTCGACTCCCAGGAGATCCCGCCGCCTGAACCGTACGAAGCGCACTGATGGGACCGATCGATGACGGC
>CAWUMT010000303.1:0-2002 GCA_963923735.1 uncultured Acidimicrobiales bacterium | reverse complement strand
TCGGCGGGCTGGCCTCTGTGGCCGCATTGGTCGCCGACCGCTCCCCAGATGGCGATGCCCCGCTTGGAGGTCGAGCGCTGGTGCAGCCAGGCGCCCACGCCAGCGAGAAGTACCAGGACGTACTTGACGCCCATGACCGCAGACCACGCGGAAGACGCAGACTCGCCGTGGAGCGCAGCGACGTTCCAGAAGCCAGTGAGGACGAGCACGGCGAAGGCCGGCCAACTCAGCCGGCCGAAGGCAGCGGCGAGCTTCTTGGTGGCGTCGCCCCCGAAGGATCGAGCGGTGGGCAGGAGCCCCAACATCACGAACTGTCCGCCAACCCAGACGGCCGCGGCGAGGACGTGGAGTGTGAGGCGAAGGGTCGTGAGGCCCGGAGCGAGCGTGAGCGATTGTGCAGTCTGCGTGACCATCGGCTCAGCTCCCCGTCCAGTTGGGCTCGCGCTTCTCGGCGAAGGCGACCGCGCCCTCGAGGGCATCTGGGCCCGCCGTGACCTCTGCGAACCTCGAATCGTTCAGCTTCCAAGCGGCGGCAGCATCGAGGTCGAGGGACTCTTGGATGACGGCCTTCGAGACCCGAACGGCAACCGGTGCGTTCTTAGCGATCCGCTCGGCCAAGGCCAGCGCCTCGACGATGACCTGGTCCTGGGGCACGACCCGATTGACGAGGCCGACCTCGAGTGCACGTGCGGCATCGATGGGCTCGGCGGTCAGCGCCATCTCGAGGGCCAGGGCGTAGGGGATCCGCTGAGGCAGCTTGATCAGGCCACCCGCGCCTGCGATGAGTCCTCGGGAGACCTCGGGAATGCCGAAACGTGCGCTGTCAGCAGCGACGACGAGATCGCAGCTCAGCATGACCTCGCACCCGCCGGCGAGCGCAGAGCCCACCGCAGCGCAGACGATCGGCTTAGAGAAGGTGCGCTTGGTGATCCCGGCGAACCCACCTCGTTCGGTCGAGGGGATCTCCCCGGCGGCAAAGGCCTTCAGGTCCATGCCTGCAGAGAATGCCTTGTCGCCGGCCGCTGCCAGCACCACCACGCGGCAGTCGGGGTCGGCTTCGGCAGCATCCAGGGCGGACTCAAGCCCCTTGGCGACGGCGAGGTTGATGGCGTTGCGCGCCTCGGGTCGGTTGATCGTGATCAGTTCGACTCGACCGATCCGTTGATTCAGAACTTCCTCTGCCATTGCTTCTTGCTCCCCGATGGGTGGTGGGTGATGACGAGTGAGCACCCGTCTGAGGAGCACGCTACCAAGCCCATCCGCCTGCCCCTTGGTTGTAGTCGAGCGTGGGAGACTTTCGGACGATGTCCTCGATGCGTCCCGATCAGATGCGCCTCGCTGCCATGCTGGGCGGCCCCGGGGTCGACGGGGGCCTCGATGGGGACCATGGGCCTGCCTCAGTGTGGCGAGCGGCCGAGGCCGCTGGTCGGACCGAACCCACCGGTGCTGGTGCAGGGTTCCTCGAGGACCCGACCCGCCTCGCTTCCGCGGCCAGCCGCCTGGGGCTGACCGACGTGCTGCTGCGCTGCGAATGGGCTCGATTCGAGCCGACGCGCGGAGCCTTTGACGAGGCAGCGTTCGCAACGTTGGCCACGGTCGTAGACGCATGCACCGCCTGTGACCTCAGCGTCCGCCTCGTCCTCCACGGTGGAGCGCTGCCCGCGTGGGCAGGTCCCGAGGGGTGGCTGTTCCCCGCCGCACCCGAGCAGTTCGCTCGGTTCGCTGGCGAGATCACCCGTCGAGTAGGGGCGCAGCTCGCCGGCATCGTCACGCTCGAGGCGCCGGGGGAATGGGCACTGGCAGGTTGGGTCGGCGCCCACGCACCCCCGTTCCGCACCGGTGCGTTGCTCGATGCGCTGGCCGCCCTCGACGGGCAGCTGGCGGGCCATCTGCTCGCCACCGATGCCATTGCGGCAGAGGTTCCGGACCTCGAGCGAAGCATGATTGGTTCTGGTGGACCTGTCTCTTATACACATCTGACGCTGCCGACGATACTCCTTGT
>CAWUMT010000302.1:0-2028 GCA_963923735.1 uncultured Acidimicrobiales bacterium | reverse complement strand
TCGTGGAGGAGATCCTCCCCGAGGTCGAGGCCAGCTGAGCCCACGGCTCTGCGGACCTCGGGATTCACGCGCCAGTGGCGGTCCATCCCGTCACCGCGACGACCTCGAGCACCACCAGACGGTCGAAGGGCCGATCTTCGAACTGCTCGATCCGTCCGGAAAGGTTGCGCGCGAGGACCTCGAGGTCCGCAGGGCCAGGTTCGACCACGTGTCGAAGCTCGGCGCGAACCCACCACAGCTTCGTCCAGTCCTCCGGGTCCCACTGCTCCACGAGCAGCGAGGCACGAGGGTCGGCCGCCAGGTTTGTCTCGCAGACCATCGTGGGAGCCGAGCGCTCCTTGATCGCCTCGACGGCGAAGGCGAGGAGGGAACCCTCGGAGGCGAACACGCACGGTTCGGGTCGCACGCCATGGGTGGCATCGACCGTGCACAGCACGCCATGGGCCGACTCCGACAGCCGGCGGGCAGCAGTTTCCCCATCCATCTTCATGGTTTCGAACGTACTATGGCGCCCTCAGCGCCCTGACTCTGAGGCGCCTTCGGCGCCCATGCTCTGACGAGGAGGTCTCCGATGAATCTCGCCACCTGGATCGTGCGCCACGGGCAGCAGCGTCCTGACGCACCCGCCATCGCCGAGGGCAGAAGTGTCCATGCGACCTGGGCGCAGTTCACGCAGCGGTCCGCCGCCATCTCGGGAGGACTCACCGCCCTCGGGCTCGTCCCGGGCGATCGGGTGGCCATCGTGATGCGCAACCGCCCTGAGTACCTGGAGGTCCAGTTCGGCGCCTGGCACGCCGGCCTCGTGGCCGTGCCCGTCAATGCCCGCCTCCACCCCGATGAGATCGCCTACATCCTCGAGGACTCAGGGGCACGCGTGGTGTTCACCGACCCAGAGCACCACGACGAGGTCGGCCCCCTGCTCGGTGCCGTCGAGTCGCTGGAGCACGTCATCCTGGCGCCGAGCGTTTCCTACGACCAGCTGCTCGACTCTGCGCCGCTCGGCCTGGTCGACCGTGCACCCGAGGATGCGGCCTGGCTCTTCTACACGAGTGGCACCACCGGGCGGCCCAAGGGTGCCGTGCTCACCCATCGCAATCTCCTGATGGCCTCGTTGAGCTACTTCGCCGACATCGACCCCATCGATCCAGGCGACTGCATCCTGCACGCGGCGCCGCTGTCGCATGGCTCAGGTCTCTACGGCCTCCCCCATGTGGCGCGGGGTGCGCTCAGCGTGATCCCCGCCTCGGGTGGTGTGGACGTGGCCGAGATCGTCGACCTGCTCGACCAGTGGGCCGGCATGACCTTCTTCGCAGCGCCGACGATGATCAACCGACTCACCCATGACCCGGCCATCGCTCAGGCCAAGCTCGAGCATCTCAAGACCATCGTCTACGGCGGTGCGCCGATGTACTTAGCCGACCTCGAAGACGCCCTCGACGTCTTCGGTCCCCGTCTGGCCCAGATCTACGGCCAGGGCGAGACCCCGATGACCATCACCGCGCTCTCCAAGGCGCAACACGCCGAACGCGACAATCCGAACCTCACCGCCCACCTGGCCAGCGTCGGGACCGTGCGCACCGACGTCGAGGTGCGGGTCGTCGACGAGCAGGACCGCGAGCTCCCTCCCGGCGAGCCGGGCGAGATCCTCGTGCGCGGCGATGTGGTGATGGCCGGCTACTGGAACCAGCCCGAGGCCACCGTCGAGACGCTTCGCGGGGGGTGGCTCCACACCGGGGACATCGGCGCGTTCTCCGAAGACGGCTATCTCACCCTGCAGGATCGATCCAAGGACCTCATCATCTCGGGGGGAATGAACATCTACCCCAGAGAGGTTGAAGAAGTCCTGCTTCGCCACCCCGGCGTGGCCGCCACCTCGGTGGTCGGGCGTCCCGACCCCGAATGGGGCGAGGTCGTCTTCGCCTTCGTGGTCACCGCGCCCGACGTCACCGCACCGACGGTCGAGGAGCTCGACCAGTTCTGCATCGATCACATCGCCCGCTACAAACGGCCGAAGGCCTATCGCTTCGT
>CAWUMT010000301.1:0-2028 GCA_963923735.1 uncultured Acidimicrobiales bacterium | reverse complement strand
ACACAAGGAGTATCGTCGGCAGCGTCAGATGTGTATAAGAGACAGCCAGGTGATAGCCGTCAGTGAAGAACCCGCGTGCATTGACGAGCGCACGGCCGAGGTTTCCGACGCCCACGATGACCACAGGCCAGTCCTCTGCGGCCCCGAGGATCGCATCGATGGCCATGGCCAAGGATTCAGTGTCATACCCGGTCCCCCGAGTGCCGAGCGAGCCGAGGAGTGAGAGGTCCTTTCGGACCTTGGCCGAGTTGATCCCCGCCGCTCGGGCCAGGTCCTCAGACGAGATGGTGGTCGAGCCGGCGCGCAACGAGTCCTGCGCGATGCGCAGGTAGTGCGGAAGGCGAGCCACGGTGGGCTCGGGCAGTGGCCGATCGATCCCGGCGCGACGCTCCATAGATCACTCAGCCTACGACCTCGCCCCGGTGGGGCAAAAGGGGGCCCAGGAGGGCGGAATGGTGCCTATCGGCCGAGGTTCCGGGACCGCTCGACGGCCGCCATGACGGCCTCGACGAACGCCGAGCGCACGGCGCGTGCCTCCAGCGAGCGAACGGCTGCGGCCGTGGTGCCACCCGGGGAGGTCACGGCAGCGCGGAGCTCCTCGGGGCTCTCGCCGGTCTCGACCATCAGGCGCCCTGCACCGAGGATCGTCTCGGTGGCCAGGGTCTTGGCCACGTCGCGGGGCAACCCGGCGGTCACCCCAGCCTCGATCAGGGCCTCGGCCATCATGAAGACGTAGGCGGGACCCGAGCCCGAGACGCCGGTCACCGCGTCCAAGTGACGCTCAGGAAGGCGGATGACCGTGCCCACCGAACCCAGCAGCGCCTCGGCGAAGTCGAGGTCCTCCTTGGTGACGTGGCTGCCACCGGAGATCACGCTGACGCCCGCACCGACGAGCGCCGGGGTGTTCGGCATGGCCCGGACCACCGGGATGGGACCGGGAAGCGTGGCCTCGAGCCGAGCGCACGAGACCCCGGCGGCCACTGAGAGGATGCGGCGCACGCCGAGTCCCCCGGCAAGCCGGGCTGTGGACTCCGCCAGGTCAGGCTTGACTGCAAGCAGTGCGGAGGTGTTGGGGCCGATGTGCTCGAGCTCGGGGGTGTCGACGAGGATCAGCTCGTCGTGGGCCAGCCGCAGCAGGGCCCGACGCTCGGGGTCGGGCTCGACCACCACGATCTGGCCAGGGGCGAGAGCGCCCGAGCTGACGATGCCTTCGAGCAGGGCGGTGCCCATCTTCCCGGCACCCAAGAGGAGGAGGTCTGCGGCCATGGCTCCACGGTACAAGTCCCACTGGTCCCCAAGTTGTCCACAGCCAGATTTGACCTGTGGGGAACTAGGGCGATCCCGTTGATTCAGGGGCTCCTCCGCCGGCGGCGTCGATAGAGGTCGGGGAAGCCCAGCGTCATGGCTGTGGGGAAGTGATCATCCACGTAGAGCAGCGAACAGCCGGCGATCCGGTCGAGCTCCTCCTCGTCGATCAGGTGTGCCGGCGTGCGCCCCACAAGATAGAGCCCGTCCTCAGGACCGAAGGCGAAGGCCATCTGGATGAGCGCCGCATTGCGGCGCAGCAGATAGGTCAACACCTCGAGTTCATTAGCTTCCGGGTAGGGCATGAGTTGGGTCTCGTAATGGAGCGTGCGCTGGTGAAACGTCAGCCAGGTGGCGATGACGTCCTTCTCCTCGCCTGCGAAGCGCAGCAGCCAGCGATGGGATGCTGTGCCGTCGGTGACTTCGATGCGCTCGACGCCGACGAGTGGGCTCTCTGCCGCCAGCTCGCGCTCCACCCACGCGTCAATGGTGGCGATGACTTGGTCGCGCTCTTCTGCTTCAGAGAGTTCAACCGATGGCATCGCTCATCCACACGAGAGGAGCCGGCCCTCAACCAGTTCGTCGAACAGTGCGCTGAGTCGAGTGGCGGCAGCCGCCCAGGTGTAACGACGCGCGTCGAGCACTGCCGCACTCGAGGCCTGCACATGACGCATCGGATCGGTGAGCAACGGTTCGATCGCATCGGCGTAGTGCGATGGGTCG
>CAWUMT010000300.1:0-2038 GCA_963923735.1 uncultured Acidimicrobiales bacterium | reverse complement strand
ACCTGGGACTACACCGCACGACTACCTGAGTTCCTCCGCTGGGCATCATCGGTGCCACGGCTCGTCAACCCGGCAGCGGTGCTCGAGTGGAACACCGACAAGCGCTACCTGCTCGAGCTCGAAGGTGTCGGGGTCCCGGTGACGCCCACCACGGTGATCAGTGACCCCGCCTTTCTCGAGCTGCCGAGCTCAGGGCGCGTGGTGGTCAAGCCCTCGGTGGGTGCGGGGTCCAAGGGGGCGGGACTCTTCGAGGTCGGTGACGTCGATTCGATCGCGGAGCATGCGGCCGCATTGCTCGAGGAGGGACTCGTCCCGCTGCTCCAGCCCTATGTCGACTCGGTCGATGCACGCGGGGAGACCGACCTCGTGTTCTTGGACGGTGCGTTCTCCCATGCAGTGGCCAAGGGGGCCATGCTCCGCGGCGGCCTAGACGATCCCTCTGGGCTCTTCGTGGCTGAGCAGATCTCTGAGCGCACGCCGAGCGCGCAAGAACGAGAGACGGCCGAGGAGGCACTGGTGGCGGTGCAGGCAATTCTCGGACTCCGCGAGCCGTTGCTCTACGCCCGGATCGATCTGGTCACCGGCCCCGAGGACCCCATGGTCCTTGAGGTCGAGCTCTGCGAGCCTTCGCTGTTCCTTTCCCACGAGCACAGTGCGCCGGCCAAGGTGGCGGCGGGGATCCTGCGGCGCCTGCAGCACTGAGGTCGAACGGCGGATCTTGGAAGTGGGCGCCATGCAGTACCTTGTCCCGATGCGCCGAATGCCGCTCAACAACAAGGGAGCCAACTTGACGTCCAGAGTCGCCAGACTGACTGCCGCAGCCGCCGCACTCATGATTGCCGGATCGAGTTCGTTGGCCTTCGCCTCAGTGAACGCGGGAGCAGCGACGAGTGGTGGGACCTGGGAGCTCCAGGCGCCGATCCCGACGGGAGTCTCCGGCTCGCACCCTCAGGGCATCGTCACTGACGCTGCAGGCAACGTGTGGGTCCAAAATGCGGTCGGCGGCACGATCCAGAGCGTTCCCGTCGGCACTACTGCGGCGACGGCCCCCATCGTGGTCACGAGCGCCGCGAACTGGCTCGCCATCGACCCGTCGGGCAACCTCTGGTTCCCCCAGGATGACAACACCAACGTGGTCAAGTGGATCACCGGGACCAACAACCCTCCACAGACGACTTCAGTCGGTGTCGGCGCCGGGCCCTTCGGTGTCGCTGTGGACGCGCAAGGGAACTGCTGGGTCGCCAACTACTGGGGCAATACGGTCTCGAGGGTCAACGGAACCTCGATGACGGTGGACGCCACGGTGGCGGTCGGCGTGAGGCCGGTCTCGATTGCCATCGATCCGGCGGGGAACGTCTGGGTGACCAACTCCACAGACGGCACCGTCTCGAAGATCCCGGCTGGCACAACGACCGCCGATCCGCCGATCAGCGTCGGGCCGAGCCCCTGGGTGGTCGCCGCCGATGCATCAGGCAACGTCTGGGTGAGCGTGCAGGGCAATGACACGATCGCCAAGATCCCCGCGGGCTCCAATGTGGCAGACGCCCCCATCCAGCTGGCGAGTGGGTCTGGGCCGGGTGGCCTCGCCGTTGACCCCTTCGGCAACCTCTGGGTGACCCTCTACGACACGAACGAAGTCCAAGAGATCCCTGCCGGCACCACCACGCCGGCGACGCCCCTCGCTCTCACGGCGGGGAGTGGACCCACGCTCATCACCTCGGACCGCGAGGGCAACCTCTGGTTTGCCAACGACTCAGGCGATTCGGTGCAAGAGCTCAAGTACGTCCCACCCGCGCCGCCCACGACGACCACCACGACGGGACCTTCGCTCCCGTCGACCGGATCGGCAACCGGAATCGCCCTGGTGGGATCCCTGGTACTCCTCGGCACCGGTTCGGTCCTGCTGATGAGCCGCCGGCGTCGCTCCGCCTGAGCCACGTGCAGGGCGACGTCGACCTCGTGGACGTCGAGGCCTGCGGCCCTCGACGTGCAGTGACCAAATCGTGTTGATCAGAGCGGCCGGTAAGCGTCGCGGCGA
>CAWUMT010000299.1:0-2055 GCA_963923735.1 uncultured Acidimicrobiales bacterium | reverse complement strand
CGGACCCGGGAGGCGCCGACGCCCACGAACATCTCCATGAAGTCCGAACCGGTCACCGAGAGGAAGGGCACACCGGCCTCTCCGGCCACCGCACGTGCCAAGAGGGTCTTTCCGGTGCCGGGAGGCCCGACGAGCAGGATGCCCTTTGGGATCCGAGCGCCGATGTCCTTGAAGCGCTGCGGGGTCTTGAGGAAGTCGACGACCTCGGCGATCTCGGTCTTCACCCCTTGGTAGCCGGCGACGTCATCGAAGGTGGTCGAGGGGCGCTCTTCGGAGTAGAGCTTGGCCTTCGAACGGCCCACCGACATGATCCCGTTCATCTGTCCTCGGGCCTGGCGGCCGATGAAGAACATCATGCCGACGAAGATGGCGATGAAGAAGACGTAGGGCAGCCAGGTTGAAAGGGTGTTCGACGGCGTCACCACGTTGACGGTGACCCCGTCCTTTCGAACCTGGGCGACGTCGGTGGGCAGCGGGGGGTTGAACCCCATCGAGTGGTAGCTGCTCCCATTGGTCATGGTGCCCGTGATGGCCCCAGAGGTGTTGTCGAAGGTGGCGGTCTTGATCTGGTGGTTCTGGGCGTCGGAGAGGAACTGGCTGTAGGTCAGCGACTTTGAACTCGAATGCGGCAAGAGGGCTGGCACCACGATGACGATGATCGCCACCACGGCCACGATGGCCCAGATGAGGCGCCAGTTCTGTTCCTTCTTGGGGCCCGTGCCCGAGGACTTCGGAGATTCGGGGGACTTCTTGGGGTCTGCCACGGGCGCCATGTTAGGCGTCACCCCCATAGGTCCCGGCATCGGGTCCTTGGGGCGACGTCGGGTTGGCTAGCGTCAGAGGCCGTGACCGAGCCTCTGGCCCAATCTCCAAAGCCTTTGACGCTCAAGGGTCCGTTTGCTTCGATCCTTCCCCGGGCCGAAGCCGGCCGGTGGCTCCTCATCGGCGTGGGTGGCTTCATCGTCGCTCAGCTGCTCTCGATGATCTTCGTCACCGCGGTGGCGGCAATCACGGGTCACAGCGGGGATCTCAAGTCCTACGCGAATGCCTCGGCACCTCCGGGGTGGTACATCGCCTCGGGGCTTCTCGGGCTGTGGGCGGGCTTCGCCCTTGCTGCCTGGGGGGTACTGCGCTCGGCCGCGGACGAACCACGCACCCTGGGGCTCAGGTTCCAGGCCTTCGACCTGCTCGGCCTACCCCTGGGCCTGGTGGTGCAGATCGTGGTGGGGCTGGCCTATCGCCCCTTCATCCACAACCAGTCCAAGTTCGACGCGCCGATCGAGAAGCTGACCGGTGGCAGCCACGGCGGAATGCACGTGGTCATCATCCTCCTCACCGTGCTCGGGGCCCCGTTCTTCGAAGAGCTCTTCTTCCGTGGCGTGCTCCTTCAGAGCCTCATGGGGCTCTTCACAGCTTGGTTCTCTCACGCCCGAGCTGCGCTGGTCATCGGTGCCGCCGTACTTGTCGACGGACTGCTCTTCGGCGCCAGCCACGGACAGCTCGCCCAGCTCCCCGGCCTCATCGGGGTGGGCGTCGTGCTGTCGCTCTGTTACCTGTGGACGGGTCGGCTGGGCATGAGCATCCTCACCCACGTCGGGTTCAACTCGGTGGCCATCTTCGCCTACACCTCAGGAGTCGTCCTGTGGCTTCACTGAGCACGGCGTCAAACCGGCGCTGGCCGCTGATCAGCTCGTTGATCGCGTGTGCGGGCGTGGCCATCGTCGTCCTCTCCCAGCTCCACCCGGACCTCTTGGTGTCCAACACGTTGACGACCGGTGGCGACACCGGTGCGCACGTGGCACTGCCGGCCTACCTGAAGGCCCACCTCCTGCCCTGGCATCTCACGGGGTGGTATCCGGGGTGGTACGACGGCTTCCCGCTGTACACCTACTACTTCGTGCTGCCCGACCTCGCGGCGGCGCTCATGGCCTACTTGATCCCCTACGGGGTGGCCTTCAAGTTCGCCACCGCACTCGGCTCGGTCCTGATGCCCTTCTGTGCGTGGGGGATGGGGCGGATGTTCCGCCTGCGCGATCCGATCCCCGCAGGCCTCGC
>CAWUMT010000298.1:0-2059 GCA_963923735.1 uncultured Acidimicrobiales bacterium | reverse complement strand
CGGAGTCCTTGCCACCATCGCCTCGGTGTGGTGGTTCGCACTCCGTCCCAAGCGCAAGGCCAAGAAGAGCTCCTGACCCTCGGCCTGCTCAGCTGAGCAGGTACCGCAGCGTCTCGGTGAGGTCGTCGTGGATGACGACGTCGGCGAGTCCGTCCATCTGTGTCGCCTCGGCGTTGATGATGATCACACGTGCGCCACGCTGGGCGGCGGTGGGGACGAGGCTGGCGACCGGGAATACGGACAGCGTGGAGCCAACGGCGAGGAGCAGATCACACGAGCGTGCCGCAAGGTCCGCTCGCTCAAGGTCAGCCGCCACGAGTGATTGGCCGAAGGAGATGGTGGCCGACTTGAGGATGCCCCCGCAGCGCTGACACGAAGGGTCCACCTCGCCCGCGGCCACTCGCTCGAGCGTGATCTCCATGGCGAGGCGCTCGCCACAGGAGAGGCAGACGCTCTGTCGGTTATTGCCGTGGATCTCGACGAGGCGATCTGGCGAGGTCCCCGCCATCTGATGGAGACCGTCGATGTTCTGGGTGACCAACAGCGAGAGTGTGCCCCGGCGCTCGAGCTCGACCAAGAGCCGGTGGCCTTCGTTGGGCTGGGCACTCCAGAGCGGCGAGCGCAGACGCGTCTGCCACCCTCGGGCTCGCACCTCGAGATCCGAGACCCAGGTCTCGTAGTTCGAGAGCATCTCGGCACTCGGGTCTTTGGTCCACAGGCCTTCGGGTCCACGGAAATCAGGGATGCCCGAATCGGTCGAGATCCCCGCCCCGGAGAGGACGACCACCTGGCGAGCGGCTTGGAGGAGGGCCTTGGCCTCTTCGAGGGGAGAGTCGAGCGGCTCCATGGCCCTCGAGCATGGCACCCGAGGAGCCATCGGTCGTGGTGGTGCGTAGGCTTAGCCCTATGCCGTTCGTCGCCACCAACCCCGCCACCGGTCAGGTCACTGCCACCTTCGAGGAGCACTCCCCAGCCGAAGTCGACCGCCGTCTCCAGCTCGCGGCCGATGCCTTTGCCATCTGGCGGGTCACACCGGTGGCCAGTCGGGCCCGCTCCCTGATCACGGCAGCGGAGCTGCTTGAGGGCGAGGTCCCGGTGATCGCCGAGATGCTCACCGCCGAGATGGGCAAGACCTTTGGTGCAGCCAAGGGCGAGGTGGCCAAGTGCGCGCTTGCGCTTCGCTACTACGCCGAGCACGGACCCGCCATGCTCGCCGAGGAGGAGATCTCCTCACCGGCCAGTCGTTCGGGCCTGCGTTGGGATCCGCTGGGTCCTGTGCTGGCGGTGATGCCCTGGAACTTCCCGCTCTGGCAGGCCATCCGGTTCGCCGCCCCTGCGTTGATGGCCGGCAACGTCGGCGTGCTCAAGCACGCGTCGAACGTGCCGAACTCTGCGGCCTTCCTTGAAGACCTCTTCCGCCGCGCCGGGATGCCCGAGGGGTGCTTCGTCAACCTCTTCATTCCTGCCTCGCGCGTGGCCGACGTGATCCGCGACGAGCGGATCGCCGCAGTGACGCTCACCGGTTCCGAAGCCGCCGGTCAGGCTGTCGCCTCAGTGGCCGGGTCGGTGCTCAAGAAGTGTGTGCTTGAGCTCGGTGGGTCGGACCCGTTCATCATCGCTGAGTCCGCGGATTTGGACGTCGCTGTGCCGATGGCGGTGACTGGGCGCGTCCAGAACAACGGGCAGTCCTGCATTGCTGCCAAGCGCTTCATCGTGGTCGAGGCGCGCGCCGAAGAGTTCATCGCCAAGTTCTCTGAGCAGATGAATGCCCTGAGCGTGGGTGACCCCATGGACCCTGCGACCCAGGTCGGCCCGCTCGTCTCTGCCGCCCAGCGCGACGAGATCGCCGGCCAGGTCGATGACGCCCTCTCCAAGGGAGCAGTCGCCACTGCGGGCGGCGCTGCGGTCGACGGCGCAGGCTTCTTCTATCGCCCCACCGTGCTGACCGGCGTCACCGATCAGATGCGTGCGGGCGTCGAGGAGATCTTCGGACCCGTCGCGGTCGTCTACGTGGTCAAAGACCTCGCCGAGGCCATCGAGCTGGGCAATGCCACTCCTT
>CAWUMT010000297.1:0-2072 GCA_963923735.1 uncultured Acidimicrobiales bacterium | reverse complement strand
CCCGACACAGTCTGGAAGTTGGTGAGCATGCCACCGAGCCAACGCTGGTTGACGTAGGGCATCCCGCAGGCGTCTGCGTAGTCCGCCACGGGACCCTGGGCCTGCTTCTTGGTCCCCACGAAGAGGATGGTGCCGCCCTTGGCCACGAGGTCACGGACGTAGCCGTAGGAGTCCTCGATGCCCTTGAGGGTCTTGTTGAGGTCGATCAGGTAGATGCCGGAACGCTCTCCGTAGATGAAGCGGCGCATCTTGGGGTTCCAGCGACGGGTCTGGTGCCCGAGGTGGACGCCAGAGTCGAGCAGCTGGCGCATTGTGACCACAGCCATGGTGGTGTTCTCCTTTTGACGGTTGGTTTCGATCCGTCCTCGCACCCATTCCCCGTGGCGCCGAAGCACCCGAGAACTGAGCGACCGTGTTGTGGGACGGATCGCACTTGGTTGGTAATTGCCCGCCACCCCCTATAGAGCAGCGAAGGAACACCCTAGCCGACGGGAGCCTGGGGCCCCACAGGCCTGAGAACCGGGGTCAGGCCCGAGGGTGGGTGTCGTCGTAGACCCGCTGGAGCCGGTCCTTCGAGACATGCGTGTAGAGCTGGGTTGTCCCGAGCGACGCGTGGCCGAGCAGCTCTTGGACCACCCGCAGGTCAGCTCCACCATCGAGCAGATGGGTGGCGTAGGTGTGGCGCAGGGCGTGAGGGTGGGTCGGGCTCGGTGCCACTGCATCGAGGAGCCGGCGGACATCCCTCGGGCCGAGGCGGCGGCCCCGTCGGTTGAAGAACACCGCTGCGCTCGGTGACTCTTCGTTCATCAGCGAGGGTCGTGCCGTCCCGATGTAGCGCTCGAGCGCCTGGCAGCAGCGTTCGTGGATCGGCACGAGCCGCTCCTTGGCCCCCTTGCCGAAGGCGCGGACCTGACCACGGGCGAGGTCTACGTCGTCGAGATCGAGTCCGCACAGCTCGGAGACCCGCAGGCCGGCCGCATAGAGCAACTCGAGGACAGCACGGTCGCGCACGGCGATCGGGTCGCCCTCGTCGATCGGAGCGTCGAGGATGGCCACCAGATCGGCCTGGCCCACCACCTCAGGCAGGCGAGAGGAGGGGCTCGGCGCCGAGAGACGCGCTGCAGGATCCACCGCGAGGGCTCCACGAGCGAAGAGGAATCCGAAGTACGACCGGATAGCCGCGGCCTTTCGGGCCATGGTCGACTTGGCCAACCCCTCCCCCATCAGCTGGCCCATCCAGGTCCGCAGCATGAGGCGATCGACTTCGCTGGGACCGTGGATCCCGATCCCCTCGAGCCAGGACACAAGGCCGTCGAGATCAGAGAGGTACGCCCGCTTGGTCGCCGGGGAGCGTCCGTCGAGGAACGCAGCGAAGGCCGTGCGCTCGAACGGGTCGGCGACGAGCGACTCAGAGGAGGGAGCCGCGCCCATCTGGCTCAGCCCGAGGCCTCGGCGGAGGCCAGCAGTCTCGAGAGGTCCATGCGCGGCGCCTCGGACCAGAGGTGCTCGAGGTCGTAGTACTCACGGGTCTCTTCCAAGAAGACGTGGAAGACCACGTCGCCGTAGTCGAGCAGCACCCAGGAGGCTTCGCGGAGTCCCTCGATCCGCAGCGGACCTCTCCCCGCCCGATGCTTGGTCCCTGCCTCGATCTCCTCGCAGATCGTGGCCACTTGGCGAGTGTTCTTACCCGAGATGATCACGAAGTAGTCGACGACCCCGAGTTGGTCGGAGACGTCGAGCACCACGATCTGTTCGCCGAGCTTGGCGTCGGCGGCTTGGACGCCCGCCTCGACGACCGCCCGAGCATCGAGTGCCTGCTCTTCGGACCGCACGGGCGGGACCTCGGGGGACGTGCTCAGCGGACCAACTCCACGATCACGACGGCCACGGCAAGCGGAGCGGCCAGTGCAAGTCCGCCGAGCACCAGGAGCCGACGGCGCTCGTCCTGGGCGTCTAAGTGCGCAGCGCGGTGCGCACCGCGAGCCATGCGGCTGCGATGTCCTCGCTGCGCACCACTCAGAGGCACTGCCTCCTCGGTGCGCACCCGATGGCGCTTGGCGCTGTGGACTGCC
>CAWUMT010000296.1:0-2075 GCA_963923735.1 uncultured Acidimicrobiales bacterium | reverse complement strand
GATCCTCTCTGGTCTCGTGGGCTCGGAGATGTGTATAAGAGACAGGTGATGGAGTTCTCCTTCGTCTCGGGCAAGAAGGGCCTCTACTCGTGGAACTGCGAGTTCCCCTGCGGTGGCAGCATCGGAGGCTTCGGTCAGGTCATGAGCGCCTACGGATTCATGTCGGGGTACATCAATGTCGTCTGAGAACAGCAGCCCTGAGGGCTTCCACGAAGCCAAGCGAGAGGCCATCGCCGAAGAGGTCGCCCCGATCTTCAAGGGAGGCCCGGTCTGGAAGCGCCCGATCTTCGGCGTACTGATCCTGTGGCTGATCATGACCGTGATCGGCGTGCTGATCGGGCTCTTCGCTCCCGTCCACCTGATGGACGGCATCAGCTCGTCTGACGCCGACTCGGCGAAGCTGACCATCATCGTCTTCACGGTGGCGGCGGCCCCGGTCGCTGCGGTGGTCTACGGCATCGCCCTCTACTCGCTGCTCAAGTGGCGCAAGAAGGGCTCGAGCAACGACGAGCCCCCGGCTGACGGTCCTCCGATCAGGGGTCATGGCCCCGCGACGGCGATTTGGCTCGGCATCTCGGTCGCGCTCGTGGTCTTCCTCCCCTTCTGGGGCATGTCGGTGCTCAGCTCGTCGGGCACCTCGCAGATCGGGCAGATCCGCGTCAAGGTGATCGGCCAGCAGTGGCTGTGGTCCTTCCAGTACGGCGGCACCAAGGTCGAGACGCACAACCTGGTGCTCCCGATCAACCGGCAGGTGTACTTCGACGTCACCTCGAAGGACGTGACCCACGGCTTCTGGCCAGTGCAGCTCGGCGTGCAGGTCGACGCCAACCCTGGATTCCAGACCTCGGCGGTGACCACGCCGAACAAGCTGGGACGCTTCGACGTGCGCTGCAGCCAGCTCTGCGGCCTGAACCACGCCTACATGCAGGTCACCGGCGAGGTCGTGACCGAGAAGAAGTTCGAGAAGTGGCTGGCCGCCCATGGCGCCAGCGCCAATTCCGTCGCCACCTACACGGCGATCGCGAAGTAGGGGGAGGGACGTGACGACCACGATGCCGCTCGTCGAGGACACCGTCCTCGGACCGAAGGCCGGAGGGCTCTACCGGCGACAGAACATCCTGACAGGACTTTTCTTCGGAGTCCTCTTCGGGTTCATCGGCTGGCTCATCGGCCAAGAGCTCTTGCAGGGATCCAATTGGGGCTCTGACATGACCGTCACCACGACGGGTCTCGGCTGGGTTCTTGGCTTCCTGTTCGGAATCGGGGCCTTCAACGCCATCCCGCGCTGGATGATGGGCCACGACGAGACCCGCGAGGACCAGCTCTACGGCGCAGGCGTCGGTCAGGGCTGGCACCGCTACTTCAAGTTCTGCACCGACCACAAGGTCGTTGGGACCCAGTACCTCGTCCTCGTGATGGTTCTCTTCGGCGCCGGTGGCGCCATGGCCATGATGATCCGGACCCAGCTGCTCACGCCTTACAGCGGATGGCTCTCGCCGCAGTCCTACAACGCCCTCGTGAGCGTGCACGGCATGACCATGATCATCGCCACGATCATCATGGTGTCGGGCCCCTTCGGGAACTTCGTGATGCCGATCATGATCGGCGCCAAGGACATGGCGTTCCCCAGGCTCAACGCGCTGAGCCTCTGGACCGTCGTGGCAGCGGTGCCGCCTCTCATGGGCAGCTTCTTCGTCGGTGGCATCGACTCCGGTTGGACCACCTACGCGCCGCTGAGCGTGCAGTCCTTCATGGGTCAAGACCTCTTCGCCATCACGATCCTGACCTTCGTCGTCTCCGTCACCGTGGCCGGAGTCAACATCGTCGTCACGATCGTGACGATGCGCGCCAAGGGCATGGAGTTCGGCCGCATGCCGATCTTCGTCTGGGGCACCATGATCTCTGGCGCTCTCGGCCTCTTCGCCATGCCAGCCTTCGCCATGGCCCAGGCCGTGCTGATCACCGACCGGGTGGTCGGAACGAGCATGTACGCCCCCGCCCAAGGCGGAGCGGGATGGCTCTATGAGAACTGCTTCTGGATCATGGGGCACCCTGAGGTCCTGTCTCTTATACAC
>CAWUMT010000295.1:0-2080 GCA_963923735.1 uncultured Acidimicrobiales bacterium | reverse complement strand
ATGAGGACGAGCGCGGCCGGCCAGTGCGACAGGGCGCTCTGTAGTGTGCACGACATGACCCGAGTGCATCGTCGCGAGGGGATCGAAGGGGGAAACGATGGCATTCACACTGCCTGACGAGGTCATCGACTGGGTGGCCGCCACGACGGGGGGCACGGTCGTGATGAGCGACCGCAAGCCCGGTGGTGCGCGAAAAGAAGCTTGGTTCGTCGACATCCAGCTTCCCGACGGCACCATCGACGAGTTGTTCCTGCGCTTCGATCGTTCGGACACCGATCCGCTCGACGACCCCTGGACCCTCCAGCGCGAGGCGCAGGTCTACGTCGCCCTCCAGGGCACTGAGGTGCCCGTCCCCACCGTCCATGCGGTGCACCCCACCCTTCAGGCCATGCTCTCGGAGCGCATCGTGGCCGAGAACTGGTTCAACCGGATCACCGAGGAGGCTGAGCGGGTCTCGACAGCTCGTCACTTCATGGAGTGCCTCGCCGCACTCCATCGGATCGATCCCGCCTCCCTCGATCTCCCCGGGTTCCCCGAGCCGACCTCGGTGGCGGACATGGTCCGCTACGAGCTCGCCGAGTGGGAGACGATCCTGTCGACCCGAGGCGGCGAGGTCGACCCGATGCTGCGGTTCTCGATGGACTGGTTGGCTCGCAACATCCCTGACTACGACGGCCCCGTGGTGCTGGTCCAGGGCGACACCGGCCCGGGGAACTTCCTTTATGAGAACGGCCGGGTGCTCGCCGTCGTGGACTGGGAGCTCGCCCACCTCGGGGACCCCATGGACGACATCGCATGGCTGGCCCTGCGCGCCACCCAGGAGGAGCTCCCCGACTTCCCCGCCCTCCTGGCCGAGTATGCCGAGCTCTCGGGCAACGCAATCGACGCGAAGCGGGTCCACTATTACGAGGTGATGGCCGAGGCCAAACTCCAGGTCATGCGCCACCGCCCGCCTGCAGCGGACGACGAGGAGTCCAAGCAGGGCACCGCCGATGCGGGTAACGGCCTCATCTACGGGACCCTCCACCGGCGCCTCTGGCTCGAGGCCCTGGGCGCCGCACTCGAGGTGGAGGCACCCACCATCGATCTCGGCGACTCTGCCCAGCGCAGCCCGAACGCCTGGCTCTACGACGCGATCCTCGGAGACTTGAAAGACGTCATCGTGCCGAGAATCGACGACCCGCTCGCCAAGCAGCGGGCCAAGGGCCTCGCTCGGATCATCAAGTACCTGGGTCAGATCGACGAGCTCGGCCCCCGCTTCGATGCCGACGAGCTCCGCGAGCTCACCGAATTGCTCGGCGCCGAGCCTGCCTCGCTCTCCGAGGCTCGCAGGCAACTGGTCGCTGAGGTCCGCGCCGGCAGCATCTCAGACGAGGCCTATCTCAAGGCACTCTGGCGCCGGGCCCTGCGCGACACCGAGGTCATGCGCCCCTCCATGGGCGTGCTCGCCAATCGCCACTGGCCACAACTCACCTCCAAGGAGGATTCATGAGCGAAGAGCGCACCTATCCGGTCTTCACCGACATCGACGACGACTTCCACGATGAGGTGATGTCGGAGCGTTGGTGGGAGACCGAGACCTGCTGGTTCTCCTGGAACGTGCCCGAGCGAAAGATGGGCGGCTGGACCTACTGCCAGTCGCTCCCCAATGCGGGAATCTGCAACGGCGGGGCCTGGGTTTGGGATGACACCGCGGCGTACTCGATGGATCTCCCCCACTACGCCTACTACCGCAGTCTCCAACTGCCCGAACGAGGTGCGCGGGACATGCGTGACTTCGAGTGGCCCAACGGCGTGCGCACCACGGTGCTCGAGCCGCTCATGGCCTATCGGGTGCACTACGACGCACCCGAGCTCATCGTGGACCTCGAGTTCCACGCCCTCATCCCGCCGAACCCCCACCCGGTGGGCGTGGCCCCGTTCCTGGTCGGCACCCACTTCGACCAGCCCGGGCACGTCACCGGCGAGATGGTCCTGAAGGGCGAGAAGATCGAGATCGACTGCTACTCGGTCCGCGACCGTTCTTGGGGCCCCCGCCCCGCGGGGCGTCCCCGCCCGAAGCCCGCAGACGCACCTAAGC
>CAWUMT010000294.1:0-2091 GCA_963923735.1 uncultured Acidimicrobiales bacterium | reverse complement strand
CATGTGCTCATCGTCGGCGCGGGCGGCGCCGCCCGCGCCGACGATGAGCACATGCTTGGCCGCCACCTCAAAACCCTGGGCGTGGCGCAGGGCATCGAGCAGTCCGAGGCCATCGGTCGAGCACCCCTCGATGCGTCCGTCCTCGAGCACGAGACAGTTCACCGATCCAAGCAGTTCCGCTTGAGGATCGAGGTCATCGACGAGTGCGGCGAGCTCCTCTTTGAGCGGCATGGTGATCGAGAGGCCGCGAATCCGAAGGTTCCGCATGGTCTCGAGCAGTGCGGCTCCCCCGCCACGCTCGACGTCGAAGCGACGCGACTCCCAGTCGAGCCCGAGCGCGGCGAAGGCGGCCTCATGGAGCACCGGCGAGAGGGAATGGTCGATCGGATGACCGGCGACCCCGACGAGTCCGTCGAGACCGCTCACTCAGAGACCCCTGGACGCTGCAAGTCGCTGGTTGGCCAACTGCTGGTCGTAGGTGTCAGAGAAGGCCATGGTGCCGTCCTTGGAGACGAGCGTGAAGAAGAGCCAGCTCCCTGCAGGTGGGTTCATCGTCGCCTTCAACGCGTCGAGGGAGACCACGCAGATGGGCGTGGGCGGCAGGCCCTTGTGCAGGTAGGTGTTATAGGGCGTGTCGATCTTGAGCGTCGCCGCCGAGACCGCACCGCCGTCCTGATGGAGCGAGTAGAGCACCGTCGAGTCCATCTGGAGGGGCATCGACTTGGAGAGTCGGTTGAAGATCACCCGGGCCACCTGAGGCATGTTCTTGACGTAGTAGCCCTCCTTCTGGACCACTGATGCCACCGTGACAAGCTGGTACGCACTTTGGCCATTGGCCGAGGTGCTCGGCGTCAGGCCGGCTGAGGCCGCCATGGCCGTGAAGCCACTCACCATCTTGGTCAGCAGATCCTTCGCCGTGAGCTGTGGGGTGATGAGGTAGGTACCGGGGGCGACGAGACCTTCGAGGGAGTTCGATCCCACCGGCTCGAACGGCGAGCGGACCGCACCCGAGGTGATCAGCTCAGTGAAATCCGCCTGGAACTTCGGCGAGGCGACGTGTTCGAGGCGCGCGGCGATCTCTTCCATGGTGAAACCTGCGGGGACTCGCAGTGCGCTCGTGTTGGGGCCCGTCGCAAGAAGCTGATGGAGATAGCCGAACGTCGAATTCTTCGGTGCCGTGTAGAACCCAGGCAGCAGCGTGGGTCGGCCGTGGAACATCGAATAGATCCGGAAGGCGGTGTCATCGCTGATCACACCCGCCTTGGCAAATGAGGACGCCGCCGCAGAATAAGACTCGCCCTTGGTCACCTCGACCACGACCGCCTTGCCGGGGCCGCCGAAGGGATGTGCCTGGAGCTCATACCAACCGAAGAGCCCGAGGATCACGACAAGGACGACAGCGACGACCCACTTGACCCAGCCGGGCGTGGTCTTGCGAACGCGACGGCGCCGAGGCTCAGGGGCCATGGTCGATGTGGGGACCACCAAGTCCTCGGATCCGGCCGACTGCTCCGGAGGCAACGAGGTCACTGCGCCTCCATCCATGCCTCGAGCAGGACCGTGGCCGCCGCCGAATCGATCGCCGACCTTGCCTGCTTGGAACTCTGGCCCGCAGCGCGCAGGGCCTGTGCAGCCTGCACCGTGGTCAACCGCTCATCGAAGAGCTCCACGGGAACCTCCAACGCAGCGCCAAGCTCCTCGGCCAGCGCCTTGGCACCGATTGCCGCAGGCCCTTCGGTGCCGTCGAGCGAACGTGGCAGACCCACCACGACGAGGCTCACTCCCTCCTCGTCGACGAGGCGCACCACCGAGGCCACCAGATCCTGGCCGGCGGCCAGGGGGTCTCTCGGAAACGCCAAGGCTCGAGCCGAATCGGTCACCGAGACGCCGACGCGGACCGCACCTGGATCGAGTCCGAGGACCCGGCCGGTGGCGACCATGACGCTCACGCCCCTCCGAGGAGGCTGCGCGCAGCGTCGAGTGCTGCGCTGAGGCCCTCGGGGTTCTTGCCGCCAGCAACCGCCAACTCAGGAGAGCCACCTCCGCCGCCGCCGATCAGCGGACCGATCTCCTTGACGAGCGCCTTGGCAT
>CAWUMT010000293.1:0-2095 GCA_963923735.1 uncultured Acidimicrobiales bacterium | reverse complement strand
GCCCCCAGTCGATCGAAGGGAACGAACAGTCGGGCAAGGAGGCTGGCAGGGATTCCGGGGCCGTGGTCGATCACGTGAATCGCACCGTCGTGATCTCCACACTCGGTGACCACCTCGATCGAGCTCTCCGGCGGTGAGAACCGCACGGCGTTGGCCACGAGATTCAAGAGCACCTGTTGGAGCCTGCGAGCATCTGCACGGACGACGAGCGCGGGCCCTGACTGCTCGAGACGGATCTCCTTGCGGTCGGCCACCGGCTTGATCAGGCCCAGTGCATCGGCGATCGCCTGGGTGGCGTCCACTGTGCCCAGGCTGAAGGGCATGGCACCTGCCTCGACCCGAGCGAGATCCAGCACGTCATCGACGATCGAGAGGATGTGGGTGGTGGCTAGCTCGATGTGCTCGAGTGCAAGCTGGCGCTGTTCAGCTGTGAGATCCAGGGTCTGGAGGTTCTCTGTGAACCCGGTGATGGCCTGGAGCGGGGTGCGCAGCTCATGGCTGAGTGCGGTGACGAACTGGGACTTCGAGTGGTTGGCCTGCTCTGCAGCCGCACGAGCGTTCTCGGCCTCATCGCGCGCCGCTCGCTCCTTCGAGGCGCGCTCGTGGTCGACGGCCAAAGAGGCGAGGTGGGTGAAGTGCTCGACCAGCTCGGCATCGCGGTCGATGGGCTCGTAGGGGTCCGAGTGGTAGACGGCGAAGGTGCCGACCACCTCGGCTCGGCTCCGGATGGGCGTCGACCAACAGGCCCCGAGATCGCTGGCGGCGGCGATCTCACGGAAGGCCTCCCATCGGGGGTCGACTGTGATGTCGATGGCCACCACCGGTTCGCCGAGGTGCACCGCAGTACCGCAGGACCCGGCCAGCGGACCGGGCTCGAGACCGTCGATGGCCGCCGAATAGGACTCGGGCAACGAGGGTGCCGCGCCGTGGCGGAGGAGTCCGGCGTCGTCGAGGAGGAGGATCGAACACCGACTGGTCGGCATCATCTCTTCTAAGGCCAAGACGATCGAGTCGAAAACGGTCCTGAGGGGTTCGCCCGAGGCGAGTTTGCCCATCATGGCCGTCTGGTGGTCAAGAACCTCGGCGATGTCGCCGCCCGAGAGCATCTCAGCCCTCCCAGCGATACCCGACGGCGCGCACGGTGCGCAGCCGGGTCGGATGCTGTGGGTCCGCCTCGACCTTGGAGCGCAGTCGATAGACGTGCTCGGTCACCGTGGCTTCGTTCTGCCACTCCCCGTGACTCGACCACACCGCAGTGAGCAGCTCTTCTCTCGAGCAGGCCCGTCTTGGGTGGTCGAGGAAATAGGCCAACAGGTCGAACTCCTTGGCCGCGAGCTCGATAGCCGTGCCATCGATCCAGGCTTGGCGGGCCTCGCGGTCGATCTCGACGCCCTCGCCCTTGGGGGAGAACACCCGGCGCGTGGCCCCCGCAGTACTCCGCCGCAGCACCGAGCGCGCTCGGGCGGCCAGCTCCGCCGGGGAGAACGGCTTGACCAGATAGTCATCAGCCCCGAGGTCGAGCCCCACGATCCGATCAGTCTCTGAGTCTCGCCCCGAGAGCACGATGATCGGGAGCGACCAGCGACCCTCTCGCTCCTCGGCCCGACGGATCTCACGGAGCAGGTCGAGCCCACCGAGGCCGGGCAGCGAGAGATCGAGGATGATCAGCGAGGGCAGCGAACGGTGCAGCGCCTCGAGGGCGGTCACGCCGTTGTCAAAAGTGTCGACCTCGAAGCCCTCGGCCTCGAGCGCCCAGGAGACCGTGGTCCGGACCCCCTCATCGTCGTCGACCACCATGATCCGGTGGGTCTCCCCCATGGAAGAAAACGGTAGTCGTTGATGAAGAGTTGAGAAACCGTTGAGGGTGCCTTGACCTTGGGTTCGTACCCTCCTTCTCATCGGTCGAAGGAGATCCCTCGGCCGGTGGCGACAGCCGGCGACGCCGGCGGCCACGACGAGCCCACAACCCGATGGGGGGACCCAAATGAAGCTTGCCCTGTATCTGCCCAACTTCCGCACGCACGTGACGGTCAAGGAGATCGAGGACCTCACCGCCCCTGTCTCTTATACACATCTCCGAGCCCACGAGACCAGA
>CAWUMT010000292.1:0-2099 GCA_963923735.1 uncultured Acidimicrobiales bacterium | reverse complement strand
GGTTCGATCGCCGTGCTGGCGAGGACCAACGCTCAGCTCGACGCGGTGGCGTCAGCTCTCGAGCGTTCGGGGATCCCCTTCCAGAAGCTGGCCCCCGACGCGGCACAGGCCTCGGACGTGACCCACGTGACCCCGGTGCGACCGACCCTCGAGGAGCCCGCCACCGATGGGGTGGTGCTCAGCACCTTCCACCGCTCCAAGGGACTCGAGTGGCCCACCGTCTTCGTCATCGGGGCCAGCGAGGGATTCATCCCCCACGTCGGTGCCACCACGGAAGAGGCGCTGGATGAAGAGCGCAGACTCCTCTACGTGGCCATGACCCGGGCAGAGCAGAACCTCTCGGTGAGCTGGGCCGTGCGAAGTCGCCCTCAGGAGGACCGCCAGGGACCTCCTCGGAGGCGATCACCTTTCCTCGATCCCTTCGAGCGGGCCCTCCAGGAGCTCGACGAGCCTCCCTTCGTCGCCGTCCAGGAGAAGGGCGCCCGACGAGCGGGTCAGCTTCGCCGTCAGCTGGCAGAGCGACTGGGTCGCCCGATCCAGGACTGAGACGAAGTCAGTCCACCTCGATGAAGACGGGGATGTGATCTGAGGGCTTGAGGTCCTCACCGTTGACGCGCGAGGGGCGAGTCTTGCGTGCCTCGCGGTCGAGGCCCGCACCGCGGACCCGAGAGGACAGGGCGGGCGAGGTGAAGATCAGGTCGATCCGCATGCCGTGGTCCTTGTGGAACGCGCCGCCCCGGTAATCCCACCACGAGAAGACCCCACCGTCAGGATGGAAGCGCTCGAAGGCATCTTGATACCCGAGCGCCTCGATCGCCCGAAGCTTGGCTCGCTCCGGATCGCTGACGTGGGTCATTCCCGCAAGGGCCGCTTCGTCCCAGACGTCCTGGGGACCTGGTGCGATGTTGAAGTCACCGAGCACCACCGCCTCGGCCGTCGGGCCCTGGGCGTCGAGGATCTCTGCGAGCTCGTCGAGCCAACCCAGCTTGAAGCGGTAGTGGTCATCTTCGAGCGAGCGGCCATTGGGCACGTAGGCGCAGAGCACCCGCACCCCGCCGCACGTGGCCGCCACGAGTCGTGGCTCCGAATCGATCTCGGCCTTGGCGAACTCCACCTGAGGGTCCTCGAGGCCGACCTTGGAGAGGATCGCCACTCCATTCCACCGGCCCGTCCCGTTGTGGACGGCGGAGTACCCGAGGGCCTCGAACGCGCCATAGGGGAACTTCTCGTCGGCCTGCTTGGTCTCCTGTAGGCAGAGGACGTCAGGCTCGTTGAGCTCGATCCACTCCTCCACTCGCTCGAGCCGAGCGTTGAGGGAGTTGACGTTCCAGGTGACGATGCGCATCAGACCCCGGCTGCATCGACGATGACGAAGAACAGCTGCGCCTCGCAGGCCAGCTTTCCCTCCACCGTGGCTCGGCCGTGGCCCTTGCCCGCCCTCGCTGAAAGCTGAGTGACCTCAAGTTCGAGGTCGAGTCGATCGCCCGGGACCACCTGGCGTCGGAACTTGGCCTTCTCCACGCCGCCGAAGAGCGGCAGCTTGCCGGCATAGCGAGGATCAGCGAGGACCGCCGTGGCGCCGACCTGTGCGAGGGACTCGACGATCAGGACTCCCGGGAGGGTAGGTCGGCCGGGGAAGTGCCCGGCGAAGAACCACTCCTCTCCCGTCAACTGCCAGTAGCCCTTAGCCAACTGGCCTGGCACAAGCTCGGTGATCTCATTGACCAACAAGAAGGGGTCTCGGTGCGGGATGAACTCAGTGGGATCCACCTCGGGTCCCTCCCTTCTTCGTCGTGGACGCCGCCTTCTTGGCAGCCTTCTTCGGAGCCTTCTTCACTGCGGCCTTCTTCGGCGTGGCCTTCTTGGGTGCGGCCTTCTTCGAGCTCTTGGTGGTCGACGCAGCCTGAGCCGATGTCTTCTTGGGTGCTGCCTTGGTGGGTACCTTCTTCACCGATGCGGCCTTCGAAGACGTCTTCTTGGGTGCCGCCTTCTTCGAGCTCTTGGTGGTCGACGAGGAAGCCCGCGTCGCACCAGAGCCCACAAGACGCAGCTCGGCGACGCGACGCTGCGCGTCGAGGGCCAGCACCTCAAACGTCGCT
>CAWUMT010000291.1:0-2107 GCA_963923735.1 uncultured Acidimicrobiales bacterium | reverse complement strand
CGCTCCGCCGCGCGTTGCCGGCTTCGCGGGCTTCCTTCGCGGGTCAGGTGCGCCTGACGGGCGGCGAGGAGGAGAGGTGATCGACATCACTGACCTCCAGCCGGGGTGATCTTGAGCTCAGGGAGCTCCTTGTCGAGAGGAACCGACGGCAGCTGGAGGATCTGGGCGGGCTGGACGAGATGAAGCCCCGAGGCGGCCTGCTGGATGCGTGCCGGGGTCTCGAGCGCCGCCACGTTGAGCACCCGGACCCGGTTGACGGCCTGCTCCTTCGTCAGCTTCGACGAGATCGAACCGATGCGAAGTTGGCCTTGGGCGAGCACGGTGTTGCCGACCACCACGGCAAGCAGCGTGAGCGAGACGAGGACCACTGCGATCACCTCGGGGGCGCGAAGCCGGCTCCTCCTCGTTCCCTTCTTGCCCTTGACGACCTTGAGCCCGGCCCGAGTGCCCGCCTTCGGCCGAGGGGCAGGGCGACGCTGCGTCGAGCGACGTGCGGGAGCGGCGACGCTCATCGTGCGACCTCAAAACAGCGCAGGTGACCACTCGAGGCTCGAGGGTTGGTTGCCACCTCTTGATCGGTGGCTCGGATGGAGCGTCGGGCAACGAGCGTCCCTCGAGAGGTCGCCCCACAGACGCAGGGAAGTCCAGGAGGGCACGTGCACTCCCCCTCCGCCCAGGCGCGGAAGGTGTGCTTGACGAGAGCGTCTTCTCCGGAGTGGTACGAGATGATCGCGATGCGCGCACCAGGCGTCTCCATGGTGGACGCGAAGTCGAGGAGGGCGGCAAGCTCGCTCTCTTCTTCGTTCACTGCGACTCGCAATGCCTGGAAGGTCCGTGCGGCGACGTTCCCGCGACGACGCCCTGCCCGGGGAACGGCTCCGTCGACCACTGCGACGAGCTGTGCCGTCGTGGTGATCGGAAGGGCGGCCTTGAGTGCCACGGCGATGCGCCGAGCGTGCCGGGTCTCACCGTGCTCGCGCAGCAGCTGCGTGAGGGCGTCGAGGTCAATCTCCTCGAGCAACGTGGCAGCAGACCTTCCGCTCGAAGCGTCCATCCTCATGTCGAGGGGGCCATCGCTTGAGTAGGAGAACCCGCGAGCCGCCACATCGAGCTGAGGGGACGAGACACCGAGGTCAGCGAGGATCCCCACCAGCGGGGCAGGGTCGTGGACACCGGGAACCTGGGGCCACACCGAGGAGCCCACGAGTGCAGCGACGTCGCCGAAGCGACCAGAGGCGATCGAGGCACGGGGCCCAAATGGCGCGAGACGCTCAGCAGCGGCAGCCCGAGCCACAGGGTCTCGATCGATCCCCAGGACGCCGAGGTCTCCTCGAGAAGCCAGAAGGGCGGCGGCATGGCCGGCTCCACCGAGGGTGGCGTCGATCACCACGCCAGCGGGCACTGACGAGAAGAGCTCCGTGACCTCCTCGAGGAGGACCGGCGTGTGTCTGAATTCCTGGGCCATCCGCAGCCCCCCGATCAACGAAGGAATCGGAGAGTGGAGGCTCCCAAGACCGACGGGGAAGGTGGCGGAGGAGTTTCCTTCCACCGTGTCGATCGAGAGGCTGCGCATGGTCCTGGCCAGGTGTGTGGTGCAATGCCCGAAGGCGGCTCCCTTCTTGTGGTGTGTCGTCTGAATCACTCGGCGTCCTCGAGGAACCAGGCCTCAGCCGGGCGGACACGCTCCTCCCATCGGGTCGGGTTCCACAGCTCGATGCGGTCGATGGCGCCGTTGATCAGCACCTCGGCGCTCAGGTCGGCGAATTCACGGAGGTGGGCGGGAACGGCCATGCGTCCCTGCTTGTCCACCTCGACCTCTGCGGAGTTCGACGCCCAGATACGGGCCCGGTTCCGACCGTCCTTGTCCGACTTGGAACGCTCGAGCATCTCGGTCATCTGCCGCTCGAACTCACCGGGGGTCCACAGGGCCACGCAGCCCTCTTGGTTGGCAGTCAGGAATCCGCCACGAGCAAAGGACTCACGGAAGCGGGCAGGGAGGATGACGCGGCCCTTGGGGTCAACGCTGTGCTCAAAGCGCCCGACAAATCCGGCCATCGAGATCCCTCCTCCCAGGTCCTCGTGGGAGCCGTGCTCCCTTTTCCTCCAC
>CAWUMT010000290.1:0-2111 GCA_963923735.1 uncultured Acidimicrobiales bacterium | reverse complement strand
ACCAAGACCTCCTATGACGTGGTGGTCGGCGGTGGCCCCAAGGGCAACCGTCTGGCTCGCACCTTCGCCGAGAAGGTCAAGCTGGCCGACGTCCCCGAACTGCTCGAGCCGCTGTTCGTCCGCTGGCGCGACGAAGGACTCGAGGACGAGGCCTTCGGTGACTTCGTGACCCGGATCGGGCTGTGAGCGTCCACCTCGTCGGCGCAGGCCCCGGCGACGTCGACCTGCTGACCCTGCGCGCCGCCCGGCTGCTCGAGTCCGCCGACGTGGTCGTCACCGACCGTCTGGTCGACGCTTCGGTGCTCGCACTCGTGCCTGAGGGCATCGAGATCATCGACGTGGGCAAGCGGCCCGGCTGCTCGCACTCCCAGGAGCTCATCAACGAGCTGCTCATCTCGCTCGGTCGGGATCACGACTGTGTGGTCCGACTCAAGGGCGGGGACCCCTTCGTGTTCGGACGCGGCGGCGAAGAGGCACTCGCGCTGCGCGCCGCAGGCCTCGAGGTCGAGATCGTCCCTGGGGTGACCTCGGCCTTCTCTGGTCCTTTGGCCGCAGGGATCCCGGTGACGCATCGCAATCTGGCCTGGGGCGTCACGGTCGTGACCGGACACACCCAGGACGGGGCCACGATCGACTTCCGTCGTCTGGCTAACCCCGAGCTGACCCTCGTGGTGCTCATGGGCGTGGGGCACCGAGCCGCGATCGCCGCACAGCTGCTCGAGGGCGGACTCGACGAAGAGACTCCGGTGGCCGTCATCGAGTCGGCATGGACGGCCTCCCAACGCGTCGTCCGAGGCTCGCTCGTCGAGCTCGGGCAGCTCGACGTCGCCAACCCTGCCGTGCTGGTCATCGGCGCAGCCGCGGCCCTCGACGTCACCGAGCTCTCCTCGCTGGTCGCCACCGCGGCGAGCTGATGCTGCCCATCGCCCTCGACCTGTCCGGGCGCGACGTCCTCGTCATCGGTGCGGGCAAGATCGGGATCCGCAAAGCCGAACAGCTCCTCGACGAAGGCGCGGTGGTCACCGTGGTGGCCCCCGAGGTCCTCACCGAGGTTCCCGACGGCATCGAACTGGTCGAGCGCACTGTGCGAGAAGAGGACCTTGACGGCCGCTTCCTCGTGGTCTGCGCCACCGGGGTTGACGCCGTCGACGCCGAGGTCCGCTCCTGGGCCACCGCAAAGGGGATCCTGCTCAATGTGGCGGACGTTCCCGAGCGCTGCGACTTCTTCTTCATGGCCCAGCATCGCCAAGGTCCCGTCGTCGTCGCTGTCTCGACCGAGGGCAACGCTCCCGCCCTGGCTAGCTGGGTGCGCGATTCGATCCGATCCTCGCTGCCGTCGAATCTCGGCGAGGTCGCTGCCGTGCTTGCCGCCGAGCGAGCGGAGATCCAGGCACAGGATGGCTCGACCGAGGGACGTGACTGGGCAGCCCGGATCGAGGCGCTGATAGACCAAGGGGTCGACGAGCCTCCAAGGAGCACCTGATGGCAACACCCTCGATCCCTGAGTCCCACCTCGACCTGCTCGAGCTTCCCGTCGCCACGTTGGCCACCAACGGTCCTGACGGCCGCCCTCAGGTGACGGTGATCTGGTTCCTCGTCGAGGACGGCACCATCAAGATCTCGCTCAACACCGATCGCAAGAAGTACGCCAACCTCGTGGCCGACCCGCGGGCCACAATCGTGTTCCTCGACACCACCTCACCGTTCCGCTACCTCGAGCTTCGCTGCGACGTGGGAATCGAGGCGGACCCTGACTACACCTTCGCCGACAAGGTGGGAGCGAAGTACGGAACAGACGTGCGTGGATTTGACGGAGACCACCTCGAGCGCGCCGTGCTCATCCTGACGCCGGTGCGCGTCAACGCCGTCTGAGCTGAACCCGCTCGCTCGCGCTTGCGAGCTCAGCGTGCCAGCGAGTCGAGCAGCGCGGCGATGGCGCCGGGATCCTCGAGCATCATGTCGTGGCTCAACGCGATGTCGTGCATGTCGTAACCACGCGCCACTGCCCGGTCGTGAGGCGCCTCGAGGCTGGCCATCGCCGGTGCCGTGTGGCGGACGTAGGCACACGGAGTCGCCTCCAGCGAAGTCGGGTCGAAGCGAACCGGATCCGT
>CAWUMT010000289.1:0-2114 GCA_963923735.1 uncultured Acidimicrobiales bacterium | reverse complement strand
GGTGGGGTTCCCCAACGTGGGCAAGTCCACCTTGATCGCCAGCGTCTCGGCAGCCAAGCCCAAGATCGCTGACTACCCCTTCACCACGCTCGTGCCCAACCTGGGTGTGGTCCGCGTGGGCGCAGAGCGCGATCGCACCGAGTTCGTCATGGCCGACATCCCCGGGCTCATCGAGGGCGCGGCCGAGGGCAAGGGTCTCGGCCATCAGTTCCTCCGTCACATCGAGCGCGCCCGGGTGCTCTGTGTTCTCCTTGATCTGTCCGCGTCCGCGGAGGCATCGCCTGCACACCAGCTCGAGGTACTTCTCGGCGAGCTCGGTGAGTACCAGCCCGACCTCCTCGAGCGCCCGCGCCTCGTCGTCGGATCCCGCAGCGACCTCGCAGGAGAGGAGACCCCTCAAGGACTCGTGGATCTCGAGATCTCCTCGATGACCCGCGAGGGCCTCGACCAGCTGGTGGGGCGACTCGGGGCGCTCGTCTCCCAAGCCCGCTCGGCGGAGTCCGAGGTGGAGGACTCGACGATCACGATCCATCGCCCCGCAGAGGCGGTCGTCCACGTGGTGCGCCATGACGACGGATCCTTCGAGGTCGTGGGCAAGGCGGCCGAGCGCGCCGTGCGCTTCAACAACCTGGAGGACGACGGCGCCTTGGACGAGGTCATCCGTCGCCTCGAACGACTCGGGGTGGACCGGATGCTCTCGCGCGCCGGGGTGGCCGAGGGCGACACGGTCATCGTGGGCGATCTCGAGTTCTCCTGGTGGCGCGACGCCACCCAGGCCGGGCTCGATCCCGATCAGCTTCCCCGACGCCGCCGCAAGAACAAGGAGGTCTCATGAGCACCGCCCGTCGCCTCGTCGTCAAGATCGGGTCCTCCTCGGTGACCGACGAGAACGGTGCACCCAACGTCGAGCTGCTCCGGCGCCTCGCCGTCGAGATCGATGAACTCATGACGGCAGGGACCGAGGTGGTGGTGGTCTCCTCGGGTGCGGTCGCCGCCGGCTGGGCCGCCATCGGTGCCGGTGCCCCTCGTCCCGCAGATCTCGCCGTGCTCCAGGCCGCCTCGGCGGTGGGTCAGCACCGGCTCATGTCCACCTGGGCGGGCGCCTTCGAGGATGCGGACCGGGTGGTGGGACAGGTGCTGCTCGCCCCCAACGACTTCGCCGATCGCTCTCAGTACCTGCACGCCCGCCAGACTCTCGACCAGCTGTTGGGCCTCGGCGTCGTTCCCATCGTGAACGAGAACGATGCCGTCGCCGATGACGAGATCCGCTTCGGCGACAACGACCGGCTGGCTGCCCTCGTCTCCCATCTCATCGGCGCCAGCCGACTCATCATGCTCACCGACGCGCCGGGACTGCTGAGTGCAAACCCCCAGCTCGACCCCGAGGCCACACTGATCGAGGAGGTCACCGAGTTCGACCGGTCCTTGATGGAGTTGGCTGGGGGGCCCGGCTCTGAGGTCGGCTCGGGCGGCATGGCCTCGAAGCTGGCCGCAGCGCGTATCGCCACCTGGTCGGGGGTCGAGGCGGTCATCGCCCAGGCGTCAGCAGAGGGCGTTCTCTCCGCGCTCGAGCGAGGCGAGGCTGTGGGCACACGGTTCGTGGCTCACGAGGCCAAGCTCTCGGCACGCAAGCTCTGGATCGCCTTCGCACTTGCTCCGGCAGGCCGAGTCGTGATCGATGCAGGGGCCGTCGCGGCTCTGAGGAGTGGTGGCAGTTCGCTCCTGGCGCAGGGAGTCCTTCGTCATGAGGGCACCTACGCCAGTGAGGACGCCGTCGAGGTGGCCGATGAGCACGGAGCGCTCATCGCCAAGGGCCTCGTGCGCTTCGGGGCGGGGGAGTCCGCCCCTGAGGGTGATCCGGTGCTGATCCATCGCGACGACCTAGTCCTCTTGGACTGACCCTCGAGCGCTGACGCCCCCGAAGGCCTCCGGGGCGTCGGGGGTAGTCTGAGATCCGTGAACGAGATCCTTCGGACACAGGGGGGCCTCGTCGCCGACGCCGGACGCCAGATGGCCCGGACTACCGACGCACAACGCGCCGCGGGCGCTCGGGCGATGGCAACGCACCTCCGCCAAGCCGCCGCATCGATCCTTGAGGCCAATGCTGAGGACCT
>CAWUMT010000288.1:0-2142 GCA_963923735.1 uncultured Acidimicrobiales bacterium | reverse complement strand
CGGTGAAACTCCTCGGGGTCCATCGTCGAGTTCGCCGCCGCCGGCGCAGGACGCCCCTGCGCATCAGGAGCCGGGACCGGACGCTGGGCAAGCGGCCGACAGGTGTCAGCTCCGAGCTGGTCGAGGCTCGCCAGTGCCTCGTCGTACGCCTCGACGACCTGCTGGGGAGACATCGAGGGTTCCACTGGGACGTTGACGATCAACGTGATTCGTTGACGCCAATGGTCGAACGCCACCAGCTCACCGATGACCACCATCGAGGCATCAGGAATCGCGAGATCATCGACCGGAGGGTGCTCGAGACGCTCGACCTCGCGAACGACGTCGTAGCCGAGGTAGCCAACCACGCCCGAATGGAGGGGCGGCAGCCCGGCCAGGACAGGGACGCGTGTCCGATCGATTAGACGCTCCAGCGCGTCAAGGATGCCGGCGTCACCTCCAAGATCACCCACAAGCCCTTCCGCGATGACCTGACCAGCCTTCGAGCTCAAGGTTCCGAGCGGCGCCCGCCCGACGAACGAGTAGCGGCCCCAGCGCTCTCCACCCTCGACGGACTCAAGCAGAAACCCCTCACCGTCGCCCACCGCTGCCAAAAAAACACCGACTGGCGTAAGCGTGTCGGCCACCAGCTCGCGAGCTACAGGAATAAGGCGGTGCGAACCCGCCAACTCGACGAAGTCCTCCCGCGACGGGAAGACCCCACGCTCGAGCAACCCGTCACGCATCCTCAGCTGCCGTCGCCTGGGCCGGTGGCCATGGAACGGTAGAAGCACGAACGCTCGCCGGTGTGGCATGCACCCTTGCCGTGTTGATCGATCAGCACCAACAACGCGTCACCGTCGCAGTCGATGCGAATCTCCCGGACGAACTGGCGATCCCCTGAGGTCTCGCCCTTCTGCCAGTACTCCTGGCGGCTCCGGGACCAGAACCAGGTCCGCCCGGTCTCAAGCGTGCGCTTCAGCGCTTCATCGTTCATGTAGGCGACCATCAAGATGTCGTCGGCATGTGCGTCCTGCACGATGGCCACGACGAGCCCGTGGTCATCGAACTTCACGAGGTCGACGATTGAGGGGTCGACCACCATGGCCCCGGCTTCCAGGTTCTCACTCACAGGTACAACCCCGTTCCTCCGTCAGTGTGGTTGTTGGCGATGGCGTGGACGTCTCGCTCTCTCAAGATCACGTATTCCTCGCCCCCCACCTCGACCTCGAAGCGATCCTCAGGATTGAAGAGGACCTGATCGCCCACCTTGATGGCACGCACGTGAGGACCGATAGCCACCGCCTCCGCCCAGGACAGGCGCTTTGAGATGTGCGCGGTCGCCGGAATCAGGATTCCGGCCCGGGACCGGCGCTCCCCCTCGGACTCTGAGACCTTGACCAGGACCCGGTCGAAGAGGACCGTGATGTGCTGTCCGTCGATCTGTGCGAGGTTCTCGGGCATCGTCCAAGGCTAATGCTTGGGCCGCACGCCTCAGACCGGGCGAACCGTCAGTCCCGCACGAGCCAGATGGTCCTTGGCCTCCGCCACCGAGTACTCACCGAGGTGGAAGATCGATGCGGCGAGGACCGCATCGGCCCCACCCGAGACCACGCCTTCAACGAGGTGGTCAAGCGTGCCGACTCCACCCGAAGCGATCACCGGCACGGAGACTGCATCGACGACCCGCCGGGTGAGCGTGAGCTCGAAGCCGTCTCTTGTACCGTCTCGGTCCATCGAGGTGAGCAGGATCTCTCCGGCACCAAGAGCGGCGACCCGAGTTGCCCACTCAACGGCGTCAAGACCCGTAGCGGTCCGGCCACCGTGCGTTACCACTTCGTAGCGGTCTCCCTCGCGCCGGGCGTCGATCGCCACCACCACGCACTGCGCACCGAACTCCTCGGCGATCTCTGCAACGAGTTCGGGTCGCGCCACGGCCGCAGAGTTGATCCCGACCTTCTCCGCTCCGGCTCGCAGCAGGGTGCGCGCATCTTCGAGACTGCGCACTCCACCCCCGACGGTCAAAGGGATGAAGAGCTCGTCCGCTGTGCGTTCGACCACGTCGATGATCGTGTTGCGATTGTCGGAACTCGCCGTGATGTCGAGGAAGCAGATCTCTGTCTCTTATACACATCTCCGAGCCCACGAGACCAGAGAGGATCT
>CAWUMT010000287.1:0-2156 GCA_963923735.1 uncultured Acidimicrobiales bacterium | reverse complement strand
GCGATCCATGCAGGCTCAGGATCCAGAGGCTGGGTAGCCTGCGGAGCCATGGCGGCACGCGGACCAGATCTCGACCGCAGGCCGTCTGTTTGGCCCCGGGCCCTCGTGCTCGGGGCGGTGGGACTGGTTGGGATCGTGGGGATCATCTGCGTCATCGGGCAGTTCGCCGATGGATCACTCTATGAGTACCTCGTCATCAAACGTCAAGAACCCTCGTTGGGTACGACGCGCCAGGGTGCACACCTCTTGGGCCAGCTCCCGCTGTATCTCGGAGTGAAGGCAGGAATCACCTCGATGCCCGTCCTCGATCTGCTCCTTGGTCTCGGTCTGGTCGGGTTGGGCGCCGCCTGTTGGTTCGTGGCGCTCTGGCTCCACCGAGGTACTCCGTGGTTCTGGGTGCTCACTGCCGGATGGTCCTTGAGCACGCTGTCCTCCTTCGTCGCGTGCAGTGAAGGCACCTTGGCCTATGGGCTCTGCGCATTGGCGGTCGCCTTGCTGCTGCTCCCGCGTTCGCTGCGCGTCGCTGAGGTGGTCGTCCTCGAGCTCTGCGGCCTCGCGCTCCTCGCCTCCTACCCCACCCTCTCCTTTCTCGGCCTCGTCCTCGCCGGCGGCGCACTTGCTCGATGGCGGCCACGGGGCTCGGCGTCTCTCGATGAACCTTGGGTCGCCCCCTGGCTGCTCTGTGCCAGCGCCTTGTTCGTGCTGGCCAGCATCTGCTCGGTGGTTCAGGTGCTCTCGGTGACCAACGGTGACCCGGTCAGCAGCTACCTCGACGCGAGGGTCACCTTCGGATCCACCGCACATCTCCAACTGGTGCTGACCTTCGGTCTGCTCGTCCTCCTTGGGGCCGCCTGGTGGTTACCTCGTGCGGCACGCTGGCTTGAGATCCTCGGCGCAGCGGTCGGCCTCGCGCTGCTCGTCCCCGCATGGTGGGCATCCCCGAGTACCGAGTTCTTCTCACGGGTCATGGTTGGTGGCTGCCTGGCGCTTCTGTTCGGTGCCGCTCTGCTCGTCGCCTTTGCCCGCGTGGAGCGGTCGACGAGGTCTCCTCGGCTTTCTGGAGTGCTCTTGGGTCTCGTCGTGGTGGTCAGCCTCGTCCATCTGATCTCCCTCGATCTCGGGTTCCGCACCTGGCGAGGCCATCTGGCACAGTCGGTGCAGACGCACCATGGGCTTGTTGCCTTCTCCCACTCGGGGCTCTCACGAGCCGAGTTCGATCGCTACGGATGGTCTTGGACCAACCCGGTCCAATCCACGTTGCTCATGAACGCTGCGGGGCAGGGGATCATTCTCAATCCGGAACCGGACTGGTCCCCCTTCGGGCCCAAGATGCGCAACCTCGAGCTCCCCCGGCGTTATCTGAATCCGTAGGCCCTTCGACTCGACACTGCGCTCGACAGTTCTGAGGCAATAGTCTTCGGAGACCGATCCAACGAGGGGGACAGATGGCCAAGGTGATCCCGTGCGGGCACATGAACCACATCAATGCACTGGTCGAGGACTTCGACGACATGGTGGCTCGCTACAGCGACCTCTACGGCGCACAGTTCAACATGGACATGCCCGGTGAGCACTGGCACGCCTGCCTGATGACCATCGGCGGAGTCATGTTCCAGTTCATGGCCCCGCACCAGTACATCCTCAACGCGCGGATGGGTGCCCACTACTTCGGCATCGAATACGTGGTCCCCGATGTCGATGCAGCCCGCCAGGAGGTCTTCGACCGGGGCTGGCGGATCGTGCGCGAGCTCGGCCCGGCCTTCCACATGCACCCCGACGGTGCCTACGGGGTGGCCTGGGAGATGTTCGGACAGTCCTTCCAGGACCGTGAGAACCCACCCGTCCCCTACCCCGAACCGATCTGGGAGGACGAGGTCTTCGCCGCCCAGCCCATGGGGTGGCTTGGGCTCAAGCGCTACTCGATGGTGGTCGGCGACCTCGCCGGCGCCACCGAGTTCGTCACCGGATTCCTCGGAGGAACGAAGTCCTACGAGGAGGACCGCCCCGCCCTCGGTGCCAAAGCCGTCGGCTTCGATCTCGGCGAGACCGTCCTCGAACTGCTCACCCCCACGGGTGAGGGCGAGATCCGCGACTATCTCCTTGCCTACCGAGACGGCATCCGTTCGACGGTGTTCAAGGTCAAGGACGTCGAGGCC
>CAWUMT010000286.1:0-2190 GCA_963923735.1 uncultured Acidimicrobiales bacterium | reverse complement strand
AGCGCTTCTTGTGCCTCGGCCGCAGGGCGAACCACCAGATGCTGGCCATGGTCGCCACCACGCCGACCGCACCCGCGATGGGCTTGGCGACGCTCTTCGAGCTCGTGTCCTCTGCCATGGCGCCAACCTAGACCCAGAGCCCCGCCTGGCGGCGTCAACCTCGACATCGCGCAGTCGTGACCTTCGGCCCTACCGAACACAGCCGTCCCTCCGTAGGTTCACGACCAGAGCCATCGGGAGGAAGCATGTCGAACGCAGCCCTGATCGGGGCGCTCATCAACCTGAGCGGTCCGGGCCACTACGTCCACTGGGGGTTCATCTCGATCTCCGTGGCCAACCTGGTGGTGATCGGCCTCATGGTCGTGACCTTCGTCGCCGCGATCGCCATCCCCTTCCGCCGGAAGGGAGGTCGGTCATGACCACCATCGACGAGCAGGCTGAGATCGACGCCCAGTGGACGACGAGGATGCGCAAGTCCCTCGTCGCAAAGCTCCCTCCCGAGAAGCTCCTGCCGGATCGCCAGCCCGCCTACATGAGCTCGTGGATCTACGTCTTCGGAGCGCTCACCATGGCGGCCCTCTCCGTGGTGATCCTCACCGGCATCGTGCTCTCGCTCGAGGGCCCGGCCTGGTGGCACCTGTCGTCCTTCGGGCACTTCGTGAACTCGCTGCACCTCTGGAGCGTCGAGCTCTTCTTCTTCTTCATGATCATCCACCTCTGGGGGAAGTTCTTCATGGCGGCGTGGCGAGGAAAGCGCGCGCTGACCTGGGCGACCGGGGTCATCACCTTCATCGCCGCCATCGGCGCCGGCCTCACCGGCTACCTCAGCCAGACGAACTTCGACTCGCAGTGGATCTCGACGGAGGCCAAGGACGGCATCAACGCCATCGGCGTCGGTGCCTTCTTCAACGTCCTGAACTTCGGGCAGATGCTCACCTGGCACATCCTCGTCCTGCCCATCGCGGTGGCGGCGATCACGCTGCTGCACCTCCTGCTGGTGCGCAGCAAGGGGATCGTCCCGCCCATCGCTCTCGAAGCTGACGGCCCGCTCGACGGCGGCGAGGGAGGTGCAGCCTGATGGCTCCGACCAAGCACTACAACCCCGATCGCGACGTCCCGGCCTGGAAGGGGGGCACGAGGCCCTACGACCTCGCCAAGGAGGTCACGCTCGCCTTCGTCGTCGTCGCCATCTTGACCGTCGGACTCGCCGTGCTCTTCGGCTCGCCCGACGACAAGGCGGTGACCATCCGCTCATGGTCGAACGCCGATCAGGTCGGCTTCGCCCAGACGGCGATCACCGAGCTCGACGGCACCAGCGCCTCGGCCACCTACGGCCCGCCCTACAACAACACCCCGGACGTGGCGCAGAAGATCGGCCCGATCTCGCTCCAGCAGGCCGCCGGCATCCACATCCCGGTCCACCCGGCGCAGGACTTCGTGCTCACGCCGCTCTCCACCGCCAAGGGCAACCCGCAGCAGGCCCGCTGGACCGCCGCCTATGAGAAGGCCGCGGCGAAGGCTCGCGTGGTCGACGGCAAGCTGAACGTGCCGCTGGGGGCCTACGGCCCGGTCGGCGTGATGATCGCCAACCTCACCCAGATGGCGAGCTCGGGAGCGCTCGACGCCGCCATGATCAACGGCGCCGGCTTCTACTCCACCGACTACACCAAGTCGCTGCTCTTCGTGGCGGACGGGACCTACTACGAGGATCAGGCCGCCAAGCAGCACCTGCTCGGCGAGCAGTGGGGGATGATGAACGAGACGGGCAGCTACCCGGGCCAGCCGTGGCTGTGGCTGTACACCCTCTGGTACCAGATCCCGCCCTTCAACGGGGACAACGTCTGGGGCGCCAACGCCGATGCCATCGTCTGGGTGCTCATGATGGGCCTGACGCTGGTGCTGATGCTGCTGCCCTTCATCCCCGGGCTGCGCTCGATCCCCCGCTGGACCCGGGTCTACAAGCTCATCTGGCGAGACCACTACCGCAGCCAGGCCTAGCGGACCAGATCAGCGGCAGGCGGCGACCAAGGCGTCGAAGGGTCGCTGGTCTCGGCCCTCCTCTGGGTGCCACTGCACGCTGAGGACGAAGCGTCGGCCGGGCAGCTCGACCGCCTCGACCACGGTCGGGACGTCCTTCGCCTCGACGCTCGTGGCCGTGGCGACCAGTCCATCTCCGAGGCGGTCGATGGC
>CAWUMT010000285.1:0-2220 GCA_963923735.1 uncultured Acidimicrobiales bacterium | reverse complement strand
AGCACGGGGTGCCGCTCGGCACCTATGCCCGCAAGTACACGAGCATGCGCTTCGAGCCTGCCGGCATCACCGACGACAAGGACCTGCGGATCGCCACGAGCCTCGTGGACTACATCTTCCGGCGCCTCGCCCTCGACTACCTCCCGCTCGACGAGCGCGAGGAGCTCGGGATCCTCTCCTCGGCGGAGCGGACGCAGCCCACGCTGCCGGGCGTCGAGGAGGCCACCACGGTGGACGCTGGGGTCGTGACGGCCGAGGCGATCGAGCTCACCGAGGGGCCGACGCCGCTGGCCAGGGCCGAGCAGCGCGACGCTCCCTTCTGCTTCAGCTGCGGTGACGTGATGCAGCGGGCGGGCTCCTGCTACGTCTGCAGCTCCTGCGGCACCACGAGCGGCTGCAGCTGATCAGGGCACGGATCGGACTGGACCCGATCCGTGCGAGAGTCCCTCTCTGCTCACGACGGCCTAAATAGGCTGTCGTGAGCAGGGGAGGATGGAATGTTCGCACGACTCGGAATCCGCTTCGGCTCAGCGCTGATCGGCATCGCGCTCGGCATCGTCGTCTCCGCGGCGGTGCTCTCGGGGGTCTCGGTCACGCCAGTGGCGCTCGTCGAGGCGACCGCCGTGTTCTGGCTGGTCCACATAGTGGTGTCCTTCATGGCCCTGCGAGTCCTCGTCCGGCAGCCCTCCGTGTCGATGGCGGGCCTGCTCGCCGTCGCCTCGACGGTGGTCTCCCTCATCATCGTGAGCCTGATCATCTCGGGGCTGAGCATCAAGGGTCCGATGAGCTATCTCGGCGCCACGCTGATCATCTGGGCAACCACGGCAATCGGCGACGTCGTGGGAAGCAGGATGATCCGAGCGAGGCGTCAGCGAGACCGCCGAGACTGAGCCGGCTCCGGTCCCGATCGAGGACTAGGGGTTGAAGGCCAGAAAGGCGAAGGTGGCGAAGAGCACAAGGTGGATCGCCCCCTGGAGGAGCGTCACCTCGCCAGCGGTGAGCGTGATAGCCGAGAGCAAGCCCGTGACAGCGAAGAGCACCATGGCCTCAGCTCCGAGGCCGAGCACGAGGTGCTGGTGAAGGATGACGGAGAGGATCGCCACCGTCGGGATGGTCAGGCCGATGCTGGCGATCGCAGAGCCGAGCGAGAGGTTGAGGCTGGTCTGAAGCTCGTCTCTCCGAGCGGCCCGGAGGGCGGTGAGGGACTCGGGGAGCAGGACGAGCAGCGCGATCACGAGGCCGATGGCGGACTGCGGTGCTCCGGCTCGGGCGATCATGTCCTCGAGGGGCGACGAGAGCCCCTCTGCGATGCCGACCACCACCACGAGGCAGACGAGCAGGAGCAGGAGCGATCGGAGCGCCTGGCGGGCCGAGGGGCGCTCCTTGAGGAGGTCGGCGTGGTCTGAGAGCGCGTCGGGAAGACCGAGCGCCTGGAAGTCCTCTGGCCTCGAAATGGACTGGAAGAAGACGAAGAAGCCGTAGAGGGCCAGGCAGATCACGGCGGAGACCGTGTCCCTCGCCAGCGAGCTGGTCCGACCGTGGTGCGTCGCCATCAGCGAGACGATGAGGCTGGCCTCGATCACGGTCACCGAGAGGGCGAGCACGATGGCGCCGAGCGGCTCGCCAACGCGGTGGGCGATCACCTCGGCGTGCGTGACGGCCGCAAGGACGCAGGCGACGAGCACGGCGACCGGGACGAGCATCGCGAGCTGCCTCGGAGCAGCAGCGGCGACCCAGGCCAAGGTGGCGATGCCGACGAGCGGGACTCCGTAGGTTCCGAGATCCCGGCTTGCCCCCTTCGTCTCCATCGCGCTCCGGGGGTGACGATGGCGAAGCTGCCGGTGGGCGGGTCGATGAGCTCGACGAGGCGCTCGAGGAGGCCGGCGTCGCCCTCGATGGCGACCATCCCGCTCTCGACGCCCGATTCGACGGTGAAGAGGCCGATGAGGAGCCCGAGTGAGAAGAGCACGATGTTCGCCCGCTGCCCCGACACGACCGTGCAGCCCTCTGGGGCGCTATCGACGGCGAGGTGGTGCAGGACGCCGTTGCGCAGCTCGGCGAGGTGGACGGCCCCGCTCTCGGTGTCCTCGAGGGCGATGCGGAGCTCCTCGCCGAAGGCTCGTGGCCCGTTCAGCCTGGTGGCGAGGGCGTCGAGCAGCTGGGTGATGCTCAGCGCGCTCAGCATCTCGATGGGCCCGTTGCCGGCCGAGGGGATCTCCT
>CAWUMT010000284.1:0-2232 GCA_963923735.1 uncultured Acidimicrobiales bacterium | reverse complement strand
CGCCGAAAGCCGGTGACCGAATCGGATCTCGATCGTGCTGAGACCAAGCTCGCCAATGCGGCTGAGCACATTCGACGCTTTGGTGCAGAGAACCATTGGCCAGCCACCGAGTCGAAGCTGTGCGACTGGTGCGCGTTCAAGCAGTGGTGTCCGGCCAAGGGCGGAGATGAGTCCTTGGTGCCCGCCCATTGGCTTGATGCTCCTGAGGAGATGGTGGGCTGAGCCCACCGGCCAACTACCGCCGCTTGTTCGAGACGAAGACCTGACTCAGGTCGAAGTCGATGCCCGGAATGGGCTGGTCGGTGGCGTAGCGATACAGGATCGTCCGAAGATAGAGGCTGATCACCGAGGTCAACATGGCCACGATCACGAGGACGACCACACCAGCCGCGGCAAGCACGAGGAACGCTGGCGAGACGGAGGCGCCGAAGATGCCGCCGACGAGGAGTGCGATGCCGAGGAAGAACCATCCGACGTACGCGAGGCCGAATCGCACCGAGGAGCGGACCACCGCTCCGAAGCGATCCTTGAGCAGGCTCGAGGAGCGCTTCACCAGGGCCATGGGGCCGAGGTTCTCGAAGGCCACGATGGGCAGGACGAAGAAGGTGGCGACGGCCCAGGCAAGACCCCCCAGGAATCCGAGCAGGCTCCCGAGGAACCCAGCGCGCTCCTCAATGGCTTGGATGATCAGCCCGACAGCGGTGGCCAGTAGGGCCCAGGGGGCAAGCACTCGACGCCGTCCCCACGATTGGGCGAGGGCCGAACTGATCGAGGGGGTGCGACCTTCAAGGCGGTCGGTGGCGGCAAAGACCACGGCGAGGTTGAAGAACGCCGCAATGAAGGTGATCACGAACAGGGCCACGGCGCCTGCGATGACGTAGAGCGCGCCGTGGAGGCCTGCGGCATAGAAGACGCCGGCGAGTGCACCACCGACGATGAGGCCGCCGAGGGTGGCGAAGATCCCGCCCAGCACCGGGAGCCAGATCATCTGGCGATCCTGGCGGAAGAGCTCCCGAGAGGAGTTGAACAACTGCTTTCCGAGGGGAGTAGCCATGACTCAAGCGTATCGAGCGGCCTCAGGGCGTGGGGCGCAGCCTGCGTCGCAGGCCGAGGAGCGCGAGCCCCATGCTTGAGAGCAGGAGGCCTCCCCAGCCCAGGAGCGCTGGAGAGCTTCCGGTCGCCGCAAGGCCGGTGGTCGCCGTTGCAGTTGCGGCTGCATCTCCCAATCCATCCTGGCTCTGCGCCACGACTCTGAAGTCGTAGGTCGTCATGGCAGACAGCCCGTTCACTGTGCAGGAGGTGGCGGGGGAATCCACAGTGCAGCTCGCACCGCCGGGCAACGCGGTCACCGTGTAGCGGTCGCCAGACTGCAGGTCGGCTGGGGCCGTCCACGACACCGTTGCGGCGTTTCCTGCCGCAACAACTTCAACGGCACTCGGTGCACTCGGTGCGGTCCTGAGTCGCCGAATCGCGGTGTTGATACTCAACGACGCACATCGCCGAGGAGCCACCGGAGGGTGGGTGTCGATCTGAGCGAGCACGAGTGAGCGTGCGCTCGAGTCAAAGGCAAGTGCAGTTACGAACTGCGCGTTGAGGGGAGTTCCCCGAGTCGGGGAACCGACTGGAGGCGTCGGCACTCCATAGGTTCCGATCGTAGAGACGGATCCGTCGGAGGCGATGTCAAAGAGCGTGTCGGTTGCATTGTCCGCAGTGAAGAGTCCGCCGCGGCCGTCACTGGTCACGCCGATGAGACGTTGGAACGTCCCGTGAGGAACTACGAGGCTCACCACCCCTCCAGAGATTCGGAAGAGGTCACCGGTGCTCCACGAAGTGACGTAGACGTTGCCGTCGACGAGACTCAATGAACTGAGGTACGTCAGGCTGGCGTCGGTGACTTCCGTGGTCGACAAGCTGTTCCCTGACGAGTCGATGGTCATGACCTCGATGCGGCCTGCGCCACTTGGAATGTCGTTGATGGCGAAATAGACGCTTCGGTGCCCGGCCTCATCGGCAGGGCTGACCGCCACGCCGCTTATGTAGGTGTTGGCAGGGAGCTGATAGAGGTAGGCGCCATTCGACTGGATGTTGGTCCACACCATGGAGTTGCTCTGGACAGAGAGGTAGTCCGTCCCGTTTGTCCCAGGGAAGACCGCCATGCCCAACGGTTCGACGACCTGACCGCAGTAGGCCGGGATGGTGGTCGGAGTGCCTTGGTTCCCCGTGGGGTCGATG
>CAWUMT010000283.1:0-2261 GCA_963923735.1 uncultured Acidimicrobiales bacterium | reverse complement strand
CGTCCCAAGCAACGATGGCTACCGTGGGCTCCTCGCTTCCGGGGACGCAGGCGATCTGCACGTCGTCGCCCGGCGGCCAGCCTTCGAGATCGAGATTGAGAGCTTGGATGGGTTCCGAGGCCAGGAGGCAGCCAGCAACCGGGACCACCTCGATGCTCGAGCGCCGGCGCATCCCGAGGTGACCCTCACTCGTGGTGCCGAAGCGCACTCTCGTTCGGGTCCCGAGGCCAGATTCCGAGAGTGCCTCGACGTCGATCTCCTTGGGGTCGATCTCGAGCTTGGCCACTCGACGGAGCTGCTCTGCCAGCAACTGGGCCTTGAAGCGCCGTTGCGCGGGGAGCGACGCATGCTGCCAGTCGCATCCGCCGCAGCCCTCGGGCGAGAAGTGAAGGCACGGCGGGGTCACGCGATCAGGTGAGGCGTCGAGGATCTCGATTGCATCGGCACGGGCCCAGCGGGCGTGGGTCTCGGTCAGGCGTGCTCGTACGTGTTCGCCGGGGAGCCCGTGACGGACGAAGACCACCCGGCCGTCCTCGGCGCGTCCGACGAACCCGCCGCCTGAGGCTGGCCGGGAGAGGTCGAGTTCGAGGATCTGGTCGGTGTCCATGGAGAAGGTGCCTTGGTGCTCAGGCCACGAAGTACTTGGCCTGGGGGTGCGCGCAGATGATGGCGTCGGTGGTCTGCTCGGGGTGGAGCTGGAACCCTTCAGAGACCTCGACGCCGATGCGCTCTGCACCGAGCAGGCGGGCCACCGTGGCGTTGTCGCTCAGGTCCGGGCAGGCCGGATAGCCCCAGGAGTAGCGGCCGCCTCGGTACTGCTGGCGGAACAGGCCCTGGACGTTCGGGCCATCCTCGCCTGCGATGCCGAGCTCCTCGCGGATGCGTCGGTGCCACAGCTCTGCGAGCGCCTCGGCCATCTCGACGCCGAGGCCGTGGAGATGGAGGTAGCGCTGGTACTCATTGGCCTCGAAGAGCTCTTGAGCGCGCGCCGAGACCTTCGAGCCCATGGTGACCAACATGAACGACGCATAGTCCGCTCGAGTGCCGAGGGGTGCGAAGAAGTCGGCGATACAGAGCCACGGCTCGGTGCGCTGGCGGGGGAAGCGGAACCGCTCGAGCTCGGTGGTCCGGGTCTCATCGGTGAAGAGCACGACGTCGTTGCCGTCTGCGTTGGCGCAGAAGTGGCCCCAGACCACCTGGGGGACGAGCAGGTCCTGCTCCTTGGCCGAGGCCAACTCGTCACGCAGGATGGCCGAGACCCGTTCCTTGAACGCAGCGTCATCCTCGCCGTCCTCGGGGCGGTAGCCCCACTGGTTGCGGAACAGCGAGGTGAGGTTGAGATACGGCGAGATCTCATCGATCGAGATGCCCTTTGCGACTCGGGACCCGAGCCACGGCGGGGTGGGGATGTCGGTGTCAAGCACGACCTCGGGTGAGCGGTCGGGCTGGCCCTCGACCTTCTCGGTGGTGGGGTCCTTGAAGCGGCGTGACACGTTCTTCGTCGAGATCTCGCGTCCGAAGGCGTCGTCGATGACCTCGCCGCGCTTGATGGACATGAGGGTGTCCATGGTGCGCAGGCCCTCGAAGGCGTCGCGTCCATAGAAGACCCGGCCGTCGTAGGTCTCACGCAGGTCCCGTTCGACGTAGGTCCGGGTGAGCGCGGCGCCGCCGAGCAGGACGGGTACCGCGGCCAAACCTCGCTCGTTGAGCTCTTCGAGGTTCTCTCGCATGATCAGCGTCGATTTGACCAGGAGTCCCGACATGCCGAGGACGTCGGCGCCGTGCTCCTTGACGGCCTCGATCATCTCGTTCACTCCGACCTTGATGCCGAGGTTCACGACCTCATAACCGTTGTTGGTGAAGATGATGTCCACCAGGTTCTTGCCGATGTCGTGCACGTCGCCCTTGACCGTTGCCAGCACCAGCGTGCCGCGACCCGAGGAGTCACTGCGCTCCATGTGGGGCTCTAGATGGGCGACGGCCTGCTTCATCGTCTCGGCGGAAGCCAGGACGAAGGGCAGCTGCATCTCACCGGAACCGAAGAGGTCGCCGACCACCTTCATACCTTCGAGGAGGTGGTCGTTCACGATGCTCAATGGTGCGATCCCCGCCGCCATCGCAGCATCGAGGTCGGCCTCGAGGCCGGTGCGGTTGGCGTCGATGATGCGCTTGGAGAGCCGCTCCTCCAGAGGGAGCTCGGAGAGGTCCTCCTTGGCCCTGTCTCTTATACACATCTCCGAGCCCACGAGACCAGAGAGGAT
>CAWUMT010000282.1:0-2275 GCA_963923735.1 uncultured Acidimicrobiales bacterium | reverse complement strand
ATGGCGATCACGTAAGGGTTCGGCACCGTCGGGTTGTACGGGTGGTGGTTGACCGAGAAGGTGAAGACGGTCCCGGTCCCACAGGACTCCTCGGGCGCGAGGGTTCCGCCGCACGCACACGTCGGCGACTCGGGCGGGTTCACCCAGGTGCCGCACGAATCGCAGCGCATGAGCAGGAGCTTGCCCTCGAGGCCACCGGTCCAGTAGCTGCGGGTGAGGTCAGTGAGCTCAGGCAGGAACCTGCTCTCGGCCAAGGCGTCGGTGTAGAACTCGGTCATCAAGCGAGACTCTAGGCCACACCGTAGGATCTCGCTCGTGGCACAACTCAACGAGCACAAGGCAGTCTTCACCGGCACGGGGATCTCTCGCGTGGGGCGCAAGACCGGCATTCCGGGTATCGAGCTGACCCTCGAGGCGACCAGAGCGGCCATCGCCGATGCGGGCCTCACCATCGAGGACATCGACGGCATCGCCTCGTTGGGTGAGACGCCGATTCGCCAGGTGGCTTCAGAGCTCGGCCTCAATCCGAAGTGGGCGCATGGCGCCGGTGCGGAGGGTGGGCTCTACTCCCCCGTCTTCTCTGCGGTGAACGCGATCGCCGAGGGCAAGGCCCGCCACGTGCTCGTCTATCGGACCGTCATGATGATGGGCGGCGCCACCATGCCCGACCAGCTCGGCGGCGAGGTCGAGGAAGAAGTCGTCGAAGAGGGTGCGTTCGAGATCCTCGAGGACGGCACCATGGGCGAAGGCATGGGCGACGTCAGCCAGATGCTGGCGTACCACGCCTATGGAGCCCCGCACTGGCTCGGCATGCATGCACGCCGCCACATGCACCTTTACGGCACGACCAAGGAGCAGCTGGGCTGGCTGGCCATCAACTGCCGTCGCAATGCTGCGCTGAATCCGAACGCTCCCATGCAGGATCCCCTGACCATGGAGGACTATCTGTCTGCTCGTCAGGTGGCTGAGCCGTTCAACCTGCTCGACTGCGACATTCCCGTCGACGGTTGCGTGGCTCTGGTGCTCTCCGCGGAGGAGTACGGCAAGGATGCGCCCAAGCACCCGATCCGAATCAACGCCATGGCCGGCTCCCCCGGTGCGCCAGGTGCGTGGTGGTACCGCGAGGACTACCCCCGCCAGGCCTCGTGGGACGCAGCGCAGAACCTCTGGGCCAAGACGGACCTGAAGCCGTCGGACCTCGACTTCGGAAACCTCTACTCAGGCTTCACCTTCCTGACCTTCGCCTGGCTCGAGGCCCTCGGCATCTGCGAGGAAGGTGGCGCAGGCCCCTTCGTCGAGGGCGCCACTCGGATCGCCCTCGAGGGCTCCTTCCCTCTCAACACCTGGGGTGCCCAGCTCTCCGGCGGGCGCCTGCACGGCTACGGCGACCTCCTCGAGACGATCACCCAACTGCGTGGTGAGGCGGGCGAACGCCAGGTCACAAAGGATCTCGAGGTCGGCGTCTCGGCCAATGGTGGTGGCCCGATCGGTGCGGCCATGATCCTGACCCGATAGGGGCTCCCCTCCCCTCTTTCGCTCCGGGTGTGCGCACGACGGCGTTCTTCCCCTATTCTTGATCGAGTAGGTCGGGAATAGGCCTCAGGACTCTCGAAGGAGCACAGACCATGGCAAAGATCGCAGACTCAATCGTCGACCTCGTCGGCAACACCCCCCTGGTGCGCCTTCGCAACCTGCCTGACGCTGGCGGGGCCGAGGTCGTGGCCAAGCTCGAGTTCTTCAACCCCGGTGGCTCGGTCAAGGACCGCATCGGCATGGCCATGATCGAGGACGCTGAGCGTCGCGGTGTGCTCAAGCCGGGCATGACCATCGTCGAGCCCACCTCGGGCAACACCGGGATTGCCCTGGCCATGGTGGCCGCCGCCAAGGGCTACAAGGCCATCTTCACGATGCCCGAGACCATGTCGAAGGAGCGCCGCATGCTGCTTCGTGGCTATGGCGCCGAGCTCGTCCTCACCCCGGGCCCCGACGGCATGGGCGGTGCGATCGCCAAGGCCAAGGAGATCGCCGAGTCCGGTGACAACTACTTCATGCCCCAGCAGTTCGAGAACCCTGCCAACCCGGCCATCCACAAGCACACCACCGCTGAGGAGATCTGGAACGACACCGACGGAGACGTCGACATCATCATCGGCGGCGTGGGGACTGGCGGCACCATCTCGGGGATCGGCGAGGTGCTCAAGGCCCGCAAGCCCGAGATCAAGATCATCGCCGTGGAGCCGGCGGCCTCTCCGGTGCTCTCCGGCGGCGAGAAGGG
>CAWUMT010000281.1:0-2276 GCA_963923735.1 uncultured Acidimicrobiales bacterium | reverse complement strand
CCTCGAGGCAGCCAAGACCCCATCTGGCTTCGAAGGGCGTGACGCTGCGTCCGGGTGACGCTCCAGGTGCGCTGGCGATCGCCGCAGAGGACAACGCAGGCATCATCTTCGAGTTCTCTGAATAGGAGTCCTCAGCGAGGGGCCAGGGTCACCGTGGCCATGGTGAGGAGCTTGTCCTCGTTGCCTGCGTCATGCAGGGTGATCTCGACCACCGCGCCCGAGGGATCTCGCCGAAGCACACGACCTGCACTGCGGGCCGGGCCAACCTTGAGTTGAGAGAGGAACCTCACCAGGAGATCAGTGGCGGCAAAGCCCGGGCACATCGCCTCGGCGGCCTCCTCGATCATGAGCGACTGGGCCCCACCGTTGATGGTCCCGATGCTGTTGGCCACATACGGCGACAGGTGGAGCTCGGTGACTCCATGTTCGGGCTCGATCTTGGCAAGGTTCATCAGGTCTGCTGGATAGCCCTCGACCGGTCCCGTCGCCACTGGCCCCTGCACCTCCCCGATCCAGTTCTCGGGGTCGTAGTCGTCGACCTGGGAGGCGGCTTCCCTCGGAATCCGAACGTAGGTGGTGATCGCCCGCGCACAGTGCACGAAAGAGTCGGGCACGCCCTCGGCGAGCAGGGTGGCGATCTCGTGGAGGTCATCGAGACCACCGGTGTCATAGAGCTCTGAAGACATCACCACAGACTTCTTGCCCACCCGCAGGACCCGATTGTCCGCCACCACCGGTCCGACGGTGGGCTGAGCGAGCAGCGAGATCGAGAGGTCCTGCGTGGCCGTCCATCCCTTGGTGATCGCCAGCATGGGGCTCGATGCAGTGATGTCGACCAGGGTTAGGAGCATGGCCAAGGAGACGCCACCGCGCGGCGACTCGATGCCCTGACTCAGTCGAGCCGAGGCCACCGAGCGCTCCATCGTCACCATCAGCGTGGCCAGACCCATGTCGCTGGCGAAATGGCGGATCGGCGCGTCTGATGGAGTCAGGGTCTCCTCTGGGTTGGACATGGGCTCAACCCTCGCAGATCACTCGGTGACCCTGCCAACTCGCAGTTTGAACGGTTCAGTGGTCCTTGCGGTGGCGCTCGGCGGTCCGCTTGAGCACGAACAGCGGCAGGATGATCGCCCCGAGCATCCCCACGAGCCAGACGACCAGCGTGGCCAGGATCCAGGTGGTCACCCCGCTGATCGAGAGACCGTCGCTCAGCGCAGAGGTGAGTACCAGCCCGACGAACGTGGAGACCAGCGCCACTCCTCCGGCGAGGGCGGGAACCTGACGGACAGCCAGCTGGCGGAAGAATGGTTCGGCGATGAGCTCGATCACGGTGAAGAGCACCACGGCGATCACGAAACTCACTCCGTTGATGTGGAATCCCGAGAGCAGACCCCAGGCTGCCAGAAGGCCGAGTGCGTTGGCCAGCAACTTGATGAGCGCGCTGATGAGAAAACGGATCATGGTCTTCAGTCTTACCCTGCACTTCGCTCAGCTCGGGGATGTCCCGAGTCGAGCGGCACTCAGTTCTTGGTCACCGACAGCACCGCGAGGCACATCTCGTCAGAGGACCCGTCACCCCAGGTGACGTAGCGGGGGGGCAGGTTCTTGGTCGCACCGAGCTTGGAGCGCAATGCAGGGTTGTAGGTGCAGTGCACCCGGAGCTTGTCGCCCGCCTGGGTCATCACGCCGTTCCCCGACAGGGTGTTGGTCTTCTGCTCGTCGAAGTTGAAGGCGGGGACGTTGTCCAGCGAGATCGACTCGGATCCTCGGAGCAGCTCGATCTGGCCACTGACACCCAACAGGTGCATGTGCAGGGTTGCCTGGCGAATGGAACGGCCGGCAGGGAGAGGGAGCACGCAGCTGGTCGAGACGAGGTCTCCCGCCTTCTCGAGGTTGTTGACGTCATGGCGACACAGCGCCTCGAGGCCGGCCACGAAGGTGATCGCACTCTGACCGAAGCGCTGGCCGAGATCGACCAATGAGGCGTCTCGGTTGCACAGCGGTCCGGTGACCCCCTCTGCGCAGGGGAGGTCCGGCGGCGCGGGCACCTGCTGGATGGTCAACGGCGTCAGCGCCGAGTTCGCCGCAGGAACTGTCGTGAGTTTCACTGCGGTGTTGTCCGGCGTCGATCCGGCAAGCAGGTTGTAGTGCATCTGCACCACGATCTCGGACCCCTTGGGAATCTCGATTCCGGTGCCCGCAGGAATCTTGTTCAGATTGCCACCGGGTGCCCAGGCGCCGAGCCAGGCGGAGCCACCGAAGGAGCCGTCGGTGTT
>CAWUMT010000280.1:0-2282 GCA_963923735.1 uncultured Acidimicrobiales bacterium | reverse complement strand
GATCCTCTCTGGTCTCGTGGGCTCGGAGATGTGTATAAGAGACAGGAGTGGGCCTGACGGTGATTCGATCGCCATCCGCACCAATGCCGTGGTCGGTCTGGCCTACGACACCCGGGTGGTCGACGCCACTACGGCGACTGCGTTCCTAGTGCGCCTTGGCCAGGTGCTCGCCGAGCGCGACTGGGCAGCCGAGCTCTGATGGACGCCCTGCGGATCCGGGTGCTTGGCCGGGTTCCCTACGCAGAGGCCAGGGACCTCCAGCAGGCGCTGCTCGAATCCGGCCACGACTACGTCGAGCTCTTGGAGCATCCGGCGGTCATCACCCTCGGGCGCAACGCTGATCTCGAGCACATCATCGGGGATCCGAGCTCCATCGGGGCCGAGGTCATCTCCGCTGATCGTGGTGGAGACGTCACGCTCCATGGTCCTGGCCAGCTCGTCGCCTATGCCCAGATCTCGATCGAGGACGACCCCAAGGCAATCGTCGCTCACGTCGGGCACTTGGAAGACGCCGTCATAGAAGTGGTGGCCGCGCTCCTCGATGCCAATGCGGTCGGCGGGATCGGACGCCTCGAGGGCTACCCCGGCGTCTGGGTCGGCACCGAGACCGAGGCGCCGAAGAAGGTCTGCGCCATCGGCGTGCGCACCGAGCGCCACGAGGGGATCCGGCGCACGCTCCATGGGATTGCTCTCAACGTCGACATCGACCTTGGCCTCTTTGACGTGATCGTTCCCTGTGGGATCGCCGAGCACGGCGTGACCTCCCTTGCCGCCCAGGGTGCCGAGGTGTCGATGAGCAAGGTCACTCACCTCCTCGCCGATGCACTCCACCGCACGCTCGCCCCGGTTCGCCCAGTGGACCTTGTGTCCATCGAGCGAGCTGGTGACCTCGAGCTCAAGGACCTCGGTGCTGAATCGATGAGGCTGCGCCGGCTGCGCTCCTCAGGCGTCGCACCCGAGGCGGGTCTCGAGATCTCTCGCCGCAAGCCCGAGTGGCTTCGTCTTGAGGCGAACTTCGGCACGGAGTACCGCTCGACGCGTGGCTTGGTCAAGGACCTCGGACTGGTGACGGTCTGCGAGGAGGCGGGCTGTCCGAACATCTCGGAGTGTTGGGCGGACGGCACGGCGACGTTCATGGTCAACGGGGAGCGCTGCACGAGAGCGTGCGGGTTCTGTCTGGTTGACACGCGCAAGCCCCTGGCCCTCGATCCGAGCGAGCCGGCACGGGTGGCCGAGGCAGTGGAGCGCTTGGGGCTCTCTCATGCAGTGGTCACCTGCGTGGCCCGTGACGACCTTGCCGACGGGGGAGCCGGGGCGATCGCCGAGACGATCCGAGCCATCCGAGTACGTACCCCCTCAACGGCGGTCGAGGTGCTCATCTCGGACCTGAAGGGATCGAAGGCGGACCTGGAGCTGATCATCGATGCAGCCCCTGAGGTGATGAACCACAACTTGGAGACGGTGGCCCGCTTGCAGCGTGCGGTTCGGCCTTCGGCGGGGTACGCCCGATCGCTCACGGTGCTGGCCCGATCGGCGGCTGCGGGTCTGACGACCAAGTCCGGTCTGATGGTGGGCCTCGGTGAGAGCGACGAAGAGATCTTGGAAGCCATGGAGGACTTGGCCAGTGTCGGCGTCTCGATCGTGACGATCGGGCAGTACCTCCGGCCGACCAAGGATCACCTGCCCGTGGCTCGCTGGGTCGAGCCAGCGCAGTTCGAGTCCTACGCAGAAGCGGGTCGTTCGATGGGCTTCGCCCATGTCCAGTCCTCGCCGTTGACTCGATCGAGCTATCACGCCCGAGAGGCGAGCGAGGCGGCTCGACCGGTGGCGGTGACCCTCGGATCTACGCCTTCGCGCTGAGTTTTTTGACGCGCAGCGAGGATCAGCGCGTGAGGAGCCCGACCACTTCGACGTGTTCGGTCATCTCGAAGAGATCGAAGGCTCGCAGTTCCTGCAGGCGATAGCCCCCGTCGAAAAGTCCTTTGAGGTCACGAGCGAAGGTGGCCGGGTTGCACGAGACCATCACGATGCGCTCCACGTCTGACTCGGCGATTACGCGGAGAGACTTCGCATCCACGCCGGAGCGGGGTGGATCAAGCACGAGTGCGTCGGCATCCTCGAGGATCTCTCCGAGGAGTCCGGGGTCTACGGGGAGCTGAAGAACCTCGGCGAAGTCGTATCCAGCGAGGTTCACCCGGGCGTCTTGAGCGGCACTCGGTGCGGATTCGACGCAGACGACCGAACCGCTCCGTCCCACGGCGGCCGCCAGCGGCACACTGAAG
>CAWUMT010000279.1:0-2307 GCA_963923735.1 uncultured Acidimicrobiales bacterium | reverse complement strand
GTCGTGCTCGAGGATGCGCAGGACGTCGGCGGCGAGGCTGCGGTAGGGACGACGCCCGAGGTTGGCCACGTTGACTGCGATCCGGCCCCCGGGCTCGAGGACCCGGACGCACTCGGCGAAGACATCGGTGAGCATCTCGAGGTACTCGAGGTAGGAGGAGGGGATCCCCTCGGCCTCGAGCTCCTCCTCGTAGGACTTCCCGGCGAAGTAGGGCGGCGATGTGACGACGAGGGCCACGCTTCCGTCGGCGATGGCCGACAGGTCGCGAGCGTCACCGCAGAGGAAGGGCTCGGGGACCTCCGCTGGCGCAGGGATCTCCCTGTCGTCGGAGAGCTCGGGCGCCCGGAATCGCTCGTAGAAGCCGGTGGAGTCGTGGGACTCGCGCTTGGAGACCCCGAAGCTCGAGGTGGCGGTGCGGCGGCGCGCGCTCACGGGCTGCTCTCGAGCGGGCTCACCACGCGGACACTAGCCCTGCGCGCCGCGCTCAGCCTCGACGACAAGTCAGCGATGGAGGTAGGCGCCTGGGTCGGCGGCGAATCGCTCGGCGCAGCCCGCCGAGCAGAAGCCGTGCTCGACACCGTCGTGGACGATCCGAGCGGCGGCCGTGGCGAGATCCACGTCCATCCCGCAGACGGGGTCGACCACGAGGGTGGGTGCGGCCGCCGGGCGTCGGCCTAGCGAGATGGAGACCGGGCCCTCATCCATGCCCGCAGGCCCTGTCGAGAGGAAGCCGGCGGGATCCTCGACGAAGCGCTCCTTGCAGCGCTCGGCGCAGAAGCCGTACTCGACCCCCTGGTGGACGTGGCGGGCCACCGCGTGGGCGAGATCCACGTCCATCCCGCAGACGGGGTCGACGACGCTCGTGGTCGATCCCAAGGTCTCTGCGTGGCCGACCGGCTTGGCGTCCGGTCCGACGAAGCGATCCGGATCCTCGACGAAGCGCTGGAGGCAGCGATCGGCGCAGAAGTGGTATTCGACGCCCTCGTGGATCGTCGACGCCGGCGAGTCGGCGGTGCGCACCTGCATCCCGCAGACCGGGTCGATGGCGTAGCCCTGTCCGCCGCCGAAGCGCTCCTTGTTGCGAGCCAGCCACCAGACCGCAGCGGCGAGGACGAGGAAGGCGATGTTGAGGAAGGTCGTGTAGTTCCAGGAGAAGTGAGCGGGGGCGACCTCGACGGGTCGCGTCTCGGGGATGAGGCCGGCGGCGCCGAAGATCAGCTCTGTGGCGAGCCCACCGATCACCATGACGACGTAGAAGAGGCCGACGAGACGAAGCGCGAGCTTGGCTCCGTAGAACTTGACGTAGATGAAGATCAGCGGCATCGCGATCAGATCGGCGAAGATGAAGGCGATCACGCCGCCGAAGGAGATGCCGCCCGTCCAGAGGGCAGCGGCGAGCGGGACGTTCCCGATCGAGCACACCCAGCTGACCACCGCGATGAGCGGGCCGACCAGGGCGTTCTCGACGCTGGTCCAGAAGCCGTGGCCCTGGAGGAAGACAGCCGACCAGACGTCGGTGGGCACCATCATCGAGAGGAAGCCCGCCACCACGTAGCCGATGACGAGCTCCTTGCGAAGCATCGTGACGTCGGCGACGGCGTAGCTCGCAGCGTCGGACCAGGCGGCTGGCGAGCGGAGCTTCGAGGCGAGGGGCTCGGCCTCGAGCTCCTCCTGCCGGGCGGCGTCGACCCCCGCCATGGCTCCGTGATCGTGACCGTCGCCGCGGTTGAGGCGCCTGCGCGCTGCAGTGAGGAGGGCGGGCGTGAAGACCATCCCGCCGAGCAGGGCGAGCAGGGCGATCATGATGGGACCGCCGACGAACTCGGCCGCCATGAACTGCCAGCCCATGAGGACGAGCAGCACGATGCCGAGCTCGACCACGAGGTTGGTCGAGGCGATCATGAAGGCCATCGCCGAGATGAAGTCGGCGCCCTTGGCGAAGAGCGACTTCGACATCGCAGAGGCGGCATAGGAGCAGCTCGACGAGACCATCCCGAAGAATGAGGCCTTGGCGACCGTTCCGGGACGGTGGTCGCCGAGCCGTCGGCGCATCTGGTCCTTCGAGATGAAGGCCTGCACGACGCCAGAGAGGGTGAAGCCGAGCACGAGGGCCCACAGCGTCTCCCAGAGCATGAAGAAGGCTTCGCGCAGGGATCGCCCGACGTCGACGAGGATGCTGACGGCGGCGATGCTGCTCACGACGCAACTCTACGGTCCGGCGTCTGCAGGAGGTCGCCGCCGAGGCGGATGCGCGGGCCTAGGGTTCTCGGGAAGTGAGCAGCGCACCTGACGAGCAGCAGAGGCAGG
>CAWUMT010000278.1:0-2309 GCA_963923735.1 uncultured Acidimicrobiales bacterium | reverse complement strand
ATCGTCGGCAGCGTCAGATGTGTATAAGAGACAGGAAGAGGGTGCCGTAGACGGCGAACGCCTCCCGGGCGGTGCCCTGGAAGTTGAGATAGGTGCTGACTCGGGCCATGGGGTGGGTCTCCTTCGTGTGCCTCGGAGCGTAGGGGTCTTGGCGAAACTTGGAACGGAAGAAAGTTCCACGATTCTGTCGGAGCTCTTAGCCCTACCCCTTGGGACCCTTAGGTCGGCCCGGCATCGTGGTCCCTGTCGCCGGAGAGACCGGAGGCAGCAAGTCAACAAGCAAAGGAACACCACCATGGCAACCAAGACCCCCAAGGCCCGCCAGTGGCTGGTCCCCGCCGCCGTGGTGGCGGGTGCCGGCCTCGGCTCCGCTGGCCTCGCGTCAGCCGCCACCTCGAGCTCGGGCTCGACCACCACGCCGGCCGCCTCGTCGCAGGCTCCCGCCACCTCGAACCAGGGTTCGTCGAGCCAGTCGACCAACAACCAGGCACCGACCAACCAGACCCCGCCTGCGGGCCAGGACCCGGCGAACCGTCCCGACCCTGCCTCGCTGCCCAACGGCCCCGGCGAAACGGTGCTCAGCGGTGACGACCTCTCCAAGGCCGTCGCAGCCGCACAGGCCAACCAGTCGGGCGCCACGGTGATCCGTGCCGAGACCGACTCCTCGGGCAAGGGCACCTATGAGGTGCACATGAAGAAGGCCGACGGCACCGACGTGACCGTCTACCTCGACAGCTCGTTCAACGTGACGGGCTCCGACAGCGGCTTCGGCGGCGGCCCCAAGGGTGACCACGGTCCCCAGGCCCCTGCCACCACACCGAGCCAGGGTTCGACCAGTACCAACTGATCGACGCCGGCACTGCGCTGAAGGACACGGCCCGCACCCTCGAGGTGCGGGCCGTGTCGCGTGGTGGACCCAATCGAGTCACCGTGAGTCGGGCGACCTATGCTCTCGACGGCTGGGAGGACTCCTGGACCGGTGATGAAGGGAATCGACATGGCTGCGCTGTCGCATCTGCGAGTGGTGGATCTCACGAAGGGCGCCGGCTACCCCGGTGGCTATGCCACGGTGATCTATGCCGAGCTCGGCGCCGAGGTGATCAAGGTCGAAGCGCCCGGTCGCGGCGATCCGGTCCGCGCCAACTACACCGGAACTCCGGGTCCGGCTGCTGCGCACGTGGGTCTGAACCACGCCAAGCGTTCGGTCACGATCGACACCCGTACGCCCGAGGGTGCCGAGGTCCTCATGGCGTTGCTCGAGTCGGCCGACGTGGTCGTCGACACGGGCCGCCCCGGGGCCGACGCCGCACCGGGCGTCAACTACGCCACAGTGGCGGAGCGCAATCCCGGCGTGGTCTGGGCTCAGCTCACCGGGTTCGGCCAGGATGGACCCTCCGCGGATCGTCCCGGACACGACCTCACCTATCTGGCCTCCTCCGGACTGCTCGCCTCGCTTGATCCGAATGGGGGCTTCCTTCCCGACCTGATGGTCTCGGTGCCCATGGGAGCGTTGATCTCTGCCATCTCGGTGTTGGCCGCACTCGAGCACCGTCGGGAGACCGGCAAGGGCGCCCGGATCGACACGGCGATCGAAGAGGCGGCGATGTTCCCGCTCTTCGGTGCCCCTGGGATCCTCTCGGGCAACCTCTTCTCGATCCCGATGACCCCGGACCGGAGGACGTACCTCTGTGGAGACGGCAAGCGGATCTCCCTCGCCGCGGCCGAGCCTCGGACCTGGGGCGCACTGTGCGAGGGCCTCTCAATGCCGGACCTTGTCGATGCACTCCACAATCCCGAGCGCATGGGGGAGGCGACCGAGCGCCTCGAGGCGACGTTCGCCTCGCAGCCGGCGAGCCACTGGGTCGACCTGCTCGGCCCATTGGGTGCAGCTGTTGGGCCGGTCAATGCAGGAGCCGACATCGCTGCTGATCCGCACCATCGGGCCCGTACCTCGACGGTGGAGGTCGCAGGCCAGGTCCTGCCCGCCTCACCCTTCCATCTCTATGACGACTCAGGTGCAGACCTCAGCCCGGGCCAGGCGATCGACCCGCCCGAGCTGGGTGCGGACACCGACGAGGTACTCGGTGGTCTCGGCTTTGACGCGGCGCGAATCGCCGCGCTGCGTGAATCCGGCGTCCTCTAGAGGGCGAGCGAGTACCCGCCGTTGAGCGGGATGGTCTGGCCCGTCAGCCACGGCGCCAGGTCCGAGGCCAGGAAGGCCGTCAGGTTGGCCACATCCGAGGGAAGCCCGCGACGACGGATGATGTAGGACCTGTCTCTTATACACATCTGACGCTGCCGACGATACT
>CAWUMT010000277.1:0-2309 GCA_963923735.1 uncultured Acidimicrobiales bacterium | reverse complement strand
AAGAGACAGCTCAGCTCCCTGCTCGAGATCGTGGATTCTCCCGCGTCGCTCGCCTCGGTGCGGTGTTGTCTTGTCGGTGGCGACAAGGTCCCTGCGGCAACCTCGGAGGCTTTGGCGGCACTGGTGGGATTCGGCGTGACCGAGGTCTGCGGCATGACCGAGTCGTTCTCGTACTGCATGAACCCGCCCTTTGGCGAACATCGTCCCGGTTCGATCGGCCTGCCCACCCATGGAACGCGGGTTCGGATCGCTCGGGCCGACGGTTCCGAAGCGGCACCTCACGAGATCGGTGAGCTCCAGATCCAGGCCGCGGCGAACATGGTCGGCTACTGGGAGGAGCCCGAGAAGACTGCGGAGGTCCTCGTTGACAGCTGGGTTCGCTCGGGTGACATGGGACGGACCGATGAGGACGGCTGGTTCTACTTTGAAGCGCGTCGCAACGACATGATCATCCATGTCGATGAGAACGTCTCGCCGCTGGAGGTCGAAGACGCGCTCATGCGCCACCCATCGGTGGCCGAGGTGGCCGTGGTGGGTCTCGCCGACCTGTCGGTCGGAGAACGAGTGGTCGCCGCGGTGGTCCTGCATCCGGGAACGTCGGCCACCCCGGACGAACTGGTGGGGTTCGCCGGCACGTTGTTGGCGGCCTATGAGACGCCTGATCAGGTGGTGATCCTCGAGGCGCTTCCCCACAATGCCACCGGCAAGGTCGACCGCCGGGCCGTCAAGGCGCAGCTCTCCGCCACAGAGCAGACCTGAGTCAGGATCTGGCCGGTCCGCTCGAACCGGCATAGGGTGAGGCTCGCAATCCACAGGCCAGCAGAGGGGGAGATCTCAGGTGTCGAACATCAGCGACGAGATGAAGGGTGCGCTCGGGACTCGCTTGAGCCGTTCGGTGTCCTACCCAGTCTCGGCCTCCGACATCCGTCGGTGGGCCATGGCGGTGTACTGGCCAGCAGAGCCGCCGAAGCTCTTCATCGACGAGGCTTACGCCAAGGGCACGCACCACGGCGGCATTGTGGCTCCTGAGGAGTTCAACCCCTTCGCGTGGATGGCTGCGGAGACCGAGACGGCGGAGGCCTCCGAGGGTCCGCTGGATGGGAACGACACTGACCGACTCGAGAAGTCGATCGGCATCACCGGCCCTGGACTCGAGTTTCAGCTCAACGGTGGGATGGCCGTGGACTACGGCGTGCGCATGCGCCCCGGTGACGTGATCACCTCGGAGAGCCGCCTCGCGGAGTACACCGAGCGAGAGGGCCGCTTGGGGCTCATGTTGTTCACGACGACCGAGGACACCTGGACCAATCAGAACGACGAGATCGTCAAGCGCACCCGCATGACGCTCATCCGCTACTAGGACGCTTGAGGAGAACGATTCGAATGGACGCAACCACCATCAAGGTCGGCGACACGCTCCCTGAGTTCGTGCGAGAGACCGGACTCGAGAACTGGAACCGCTTCGCCGCCGTGCAGTATGAGTTCGTGCCCATCCACATGGATGACGAAGCCGGACGTGAAGCAGGAATGGCCTCGGCCTTCGGCATGGGGAACCTCCAGTGGTCCTACCTGCACGATCTGCTGCGCACCTGGATGGGTGACGACGGGCGCATCGTCTCGGTGTCGTGTCAGTTCCGTGCGCCCAACGTGAAGGGTCAGACGGTCACCGCCAAGGGAACGGTGACCGACATCCGCGACGACGCCGGCGAGCGGTTTGTCGACCTACAGATCTGGACCGAGGAGCAGACTGGTGCGCCCCTCGCTCCGGGCAGCGCCACGGTCGCCTTCGCGCTCTGAGCCAGAGCTGCACGGGCCTGCCCGGCGTCTGAATCGAACCGGGGGCTAGTCTTCGCTTGGTCACTGCAACCAAGGGGGGGAACCGTGGTCTTGACCCAAGAGCCCGATGCCGGAACGATGCCGGCTCCAGAACCGGCGTCTGCTGCAGATGGCGTGCAGCACGTACACAGCGGACTTCGCCGTGCCCTTCCATGGGCTGCCGCGCTCGTGGCGCTGGCACTCGGGATCTGGATCGGCACGGCGCTGACCAACTCCTCGTCTTCCAAGGGCGCGGCCCTGGTCACCCCGGCCCAGATGGACCAGGCGCTGTCCGCCTCGTCGAGTGCAACGCAGGTCAACGACCGGGGGTTCTCTCAGCTAGAGAACGGCGTGCAGCACTCCCACGGCTTCCAGTTGCCCGTGACCCCCGAGGACCAGGCGCTGCTCAACCACCAGATGGACCTCTCCCGCCAGGTCGCCTTGGAGTACCCTGTCTCTTATACACATCTCCGAGCCCACGAGACCAGAGAGGA
>CAWUMT010000276.1:0-2311 GCA_963923735.1 uncultured Acidimicrobiales bacterium | reverse complement strand
CGTAGGTGGCCGAGCCGAAACCCAGGATGAGGAAGAAGATCGGTGACAGGAGCCACAGGCCGATGCCGAAGCCCGAACCCTTCTTGAAGTTCTTGGCGATGTCGAGCGACACGATCAGGTGGATCACGAAGTTGACGATCGGGATCAGGAAGAGGACCAGCCACCAGCCAGGTCGCTTGGCCACCTTGCACATCAGATAGATGTTGTAGAAGGGGATGATCGCTCCCCAGCCCGGGTGGCCGGCCTTGGTGAAGGTCTTCCACAGGCCTGCGATCGCCAAGACGATGATCGCGATGTAGATGATGGCGAGGAATGCCCCGGCTCCTGAGCTTGATCCGAGCAGTGCTGCAGACATCGATGACCTCCGTGTCAGGTTGTTTGGATCAATTTAGGTCTCACGAATCCCTGCCTATGGGATGCGTTCTTGGAGATCGGTTGGGGTGAGAGATCCACGTTCACCCGTAGGCTTACCTTCGTCGAATCGTGAAGAACTCAGAATCTCAGGGGAGGTTCACATGGCCCAGCAACGCAAGGTCGAAGGGGTCTACTCAGGACGCGGGTTCCACTGGGTGGGTGACGGATTCCGGGTCAATCAGGTTTTCCCTGGTGCTCACGATCTCGGGGAGAAGATCAGCCCTTGGCTGATGATGGATTACCACGCTCCCTTCGTCTACGAACCGACCGAGCACCCCCGCGGTGTGGGCGTCCACCCGCATCGGGGCATCGAGACGGTCACCCTGGCCTTCGAGGGCTCGGTGGAGCACAAGGACTCGACCGGTGCCGGTGGGATCATCGGTCCCGGTGATGTCCAATGGATGACCGCTGCGGGTGGGATCCTGCATCGCGAACACCATGAGCGTGAGTGGGCCAAGGCCGGCGGACGGTTCCACATGATGCAGCTCTGGGTGAACCTTCCCGCGGCCAACAAGATGGAGGAGCCGGCCTACCAAGGACTCCTGGCCTCTGAGCTCGGGTCGGTCGAGGTCGAGCGTGGCCGGGTGCACGTCATCGCCGGTGAGCTCGAGGGAGTGGCCGGACCGGCGAAGACCCACTCACCGGTCATCCTCTGGCGAGCCGAGTTGAAGGACGCCGGTCGCTTCCGTTTCTCGGTCCCCGAGGCCGACAACATCGGAGTCTTCGTCCTCGAGGGTGACGTGGAGGCCAACGGGACGTTGGCAGGCGAGCACCAACTGATCCTCTTCGACCACGAGGGCACCGAGATCGAGGTGAACACGCTCGAAGGCGCGCACCTTCTGATCCTGGGCGGCACACCACTGGGCGAACCGGTGGTCTCCTACGGCCCCTTCGTCATGAACTCGAAGCAGCAGATCCTCGAGGCCATCGAGGACTTCCAGCAAGGTCGTTTCGGCCACCTCGACGACCTTCACTGAGTCTCCTCAGGAGTCGAAGCCGAGCCCCAGACGATCGAGGAGCCGGAGCCACGGACCGCGTTTTCCCCCTCGGCGATCGGCCCGGGCGATGGCCCGCTGGGTCAGCAGCACGCCGATGGCCTTGATGGGCTGAGGCGGGAAGGCCGTGGGGACCGTCCGGATCATCTCAGTCCTCGTCGCCTCGGTGTCGAGGCCGTCGAGCAGATCGAGGCCGGCGTCGGCGAAGAAGCGTGAGCTGCCCACCCCGAGGCCGGTGAATCCGTTGATGGTCACCACCTTGTTGTTGTGACTGAGCTCGGTGGCGGCGCAGAAGCGCGAGTTGGTGTCGATCGCTCCCGCCCAGCGGTGAGAGAAGGCCACACCGGCGAGGCTCGGGAAGGTCTCATCGAAGTGCTGGGCCAGCAGGTCGAAGGTCCAGTCGTCGTCCTCATAGCGTGAGTCGACGTCATGGGCCGTCCGATAGGCGGCCTCGTAGCCACCGAAGAGGATCCGGTTCTCATCGGTGAGGCGCAGGTAGTGGAACTGGTTGCCCTCGTCAGAGACCCCTCGTCGAGAGGTCCAGCCGATCTCGGCGATCTGCTCCTCGCTGATCGGCTCGGTGACGAGGACGTAGTCATAGATCGGCACGATGCGACGACGTGCCGAGCGCACGAGGGGCCGGAAGGCCGAGGTGGCCACCACCACCTGCTTGGCGAACATCGCCCCGCGGTTGGTGTGGACCTCGACGGCTCCGCCCTTGGTGGAGAGCTTGTCCACGGTGGTGAACTCACAGATCGTCCCGCCGAGCGACTCGATCGCCTCCATCAGGCCCCAACTGAGGCGGGCGGGATCGAGCATGATCGTGCCGCGCTCGTCCAGGAGGCCGGCCAACGCCCGAGGGCTGCCGAACTCCCGAGCCAGCTCAGTACCGACCAAGAACC
>CAWUMT010000275.1:0-2316 GCA_963923735.1 uncultured Acidimicrobiales bacterium | reverse complement strand
TGCTCAGCCGCTCGCGAGATCCAGGAGGCGCTCTGGCGCGCTGACTCCGCCGATCGCTACCCATGTAGCGCCCGCATCTCGAAGCCCCTCGAGGAGGGCGCGAGCCCCCGTGTCGTCATCCGGCAGGGTGCCGCCCCACGTCACCGGACCGTGCGCCGCATGAGCGGCGACTTTTTCTGGCTCGGCCTGCCACAGGTTCAGTGCGGCACCCAGGCGCTCGGCCAGAGCCACCGTAGGTGCGGCACCTCCGCCGATCCAGACCTCGAGGCCCTCGGCCTGCGCGATGCGCGCACAGTGCTCGAGGGAGCGTCGCCGCTCCTCGGCGGGAGCGAAGGGTACCCCGTAGGCGAGGTTCTCCTCTGCGCTCAGCTTGTCCCCCGTGCCCATCGCCGCGATCACCCGATTCGGGGCAATGGTGCTCAGTGCACGGAACTGGCTCAGCAGGACCTCGTCGTCGACGAGGCCGATCCTCGCCACCAGCGGGCCGACCCAGAGGTTCGGGTGCGCCTGAGCGATGGCCCCGAGGAGCGGGAAGGGAGCGAGCGCAGGGCGTGCCGGGTTGTTCATGGGCCACAGATGGTCATAGGCGAAGACACCGTCGATGCCGTGATCCGCGCAGCGTTGCGCGAGCTCAAGTGCAGGCTCGGCCGTCATGGCGAAGCTCGGGAGGATCAACCCGAGCTTCACGTCCCCACCCCGACCAGGGCCATGCCGATCGCTCCGGCCTGCTCACCGAGGGCGGTGCGGCGGATCTCGGGCACCTCTCGGGCCTCGCCGCCCATGAGGAAGTTGGCCAATGCGCCGCGCGCGGCCTCGCACAGCAGCTCGGAGGCCGAACCCGTCCCACCGCCTAAGAGGATCACGCCCGGATCGAGAACGGCCACGATCGAGGCGAGCCCCCGGCCCAACCAGGCGCCCATGGTCGCCACCGCGCTGAGCGCCATCGGATCGCCGGCTTCGGCCATCGCCATGACCTCGACGCCGTCCAAGTCCTCACCGCCGAGTCCCGAGCGTCGGCCCAGACGAGCCAGTGCGGGCCCTGAGACGTAGCGCTCGAAGCAGCCGCGCTGGCCGCACGGGCAGGCCTCCCCGTCGGGGACCACGCAAAGATGGCCGGGCTCCCCGGCGAAGCCGTGCGCCCCGCACTGGAGCACGCCGCCCATCAGCAGCGCTCCGCCGATCCCCGTGCCAATCGTCAGCAGCAGCGCGTCCTCGATTCCCTTGGCGGCACCGAGGCGTTGCTCCGCCACGAGCGCCCCCTCGGCGTCGTTGCGCACCACGACCCGTCGCTCTCGGAACGTGTCGGCCAGATCCAGGCCGACACAACATCCCAGATGCGGGGAGCTGACCAACACCCCGTCGAGGTTCACGAGGCCGGGCATCCCGATGCCAAGCGGCAACGAGGGCCCGCCACCGAGCTCATCGCACAGCGAGGTGATCGCCTCGACGAAGTCGGTCGCACTCGTCGTGGGGGTGGGCACAGTGGCGGAACGCAGGACGGAGCCCTGTGCGTCGATGACCACGCCGGCCGCCTTGGTCCCGCCGACGTCGATCCCGAGCGCTGCGTCTCGGGGATCGGAGTTCACGAAAGGCTCTCCGCCCTCGCCTTGAGCTCATGGAGCGCGGTCGACTGGATCCGCCCTTGCGCGCGTGACTTGATGAAGCCCGGGATCGGCACCCGAAGGTTCGCCTCAAGGTGGTAGGTCACCTCGGTGCCGTCCTGGACCGAGGCGAACGCGTAGGAGCCATCAAGTACGGAGGTGAGGTCACCGGCAACCTGCTTCCAGGCGATCGCCTGAGGTGCGCTCGCGTAGTCGTATTCGAGCGTGTAGGTCGTGGAGCGTCCGAAGGCCGCCGTGCGGAAGGTCACGAGATGGGGACGACCAAGGCCGTCGCGCTCGTCGACGGTGACTTGCTTGATGTCGTGCACCCACTCGGGGTACCGCTCGATGTCGGCGGCCACCTCGTAGACGGCGTTGGGGGCGGCACCGACGATGATCCGCTGGGTCGTCTGATCGGACACGCTGCCTCCCTCCTCGCTCACCCCACCGATGGCCAGTCGCCACCGAGGGCGTCGCCCAGCCTACGGGCGAGGACGTCGTAGTCGAAGGATGCCACGGCCCGGGCTCGACCTGCACGCCCCATGGCCGCACGGCGCTCGGGATCCTCGATCAGCGTTCGAATGGCCACCGCCAGTTCCGCCGGATCCTTCGGGTCCTCGACGATGAGACCCGTCTCGCCGTGAACCACGGCGTCCGAGGCACCACCGGATCTGTCTCTTATACACATCTGACGCTGCCGACGATACTCCTTGTG
>CAWUMT010000274.1:0-2325 GCA_963923735.1 uncultured Acidimicrobiales bacterium | reverse complement strand
GGATGAACGGCGGCCACAGGTTGAGGAACGGCGAGTCCACCTGGAGCAGCGCCAAGGAGAAGATGGCCACGGCGGTGACCAGCAGACCGGCGGTGATCGGAAGCCAACCGCCGAAGCGCTCCACCATGCGCGAGCCGATGGGTCCGGAGATGGCGAAGGTGATGGTCAGCGGAAGAAGCCGGAATCCCGCCTGGATCGGGGTGAACCCGTGCACGCTCTGGAGGTAGAGCGAGACGAAGAAGAGCACTCCGAAGAGGCTGAAGAAGTTCAGCAGCACGATCACCGAGCTGATCGACACTGAGCGGATGCGGAACATCGCCATGGGCACGAGCGGATGCGCCGTTCGGATCTCGAGGATCACGAAGACCCCGAGAAGCACGAGGCCACCCACCACGAAGGACCAGGTCATCGCACTGCTCCAGCCCCAGCCCTGCGCTTGGATCAGGCCGTAGGTGATGGCCGAAAGACCACCCGCCAACGTGATGACCCCGGGGATGTCGAAGCGTTCGAGAACCGACTCTTTGGACTCGACCAGCGTGAAGAGCCCCACCACGAAGGTCAGGATGCCAAGGGGGAGGTTGATGAAGAACACGCTGCGCCAGCCGAGGTGCTCGACCATGAACCCACCGAGGATCGGACCTGAGGCCGTGGCGGTGGCCGTGGCGCTGACCCAGATGCCCACGGCGCGATTCAACGCATCTCCGGGATAGGCCTCCTTGAGAAGTGCCAGCGTGTTGGGAAGCAGGAGCGCGCCGAAGAACCCCTGCACGCCACGCAACGCGATCACCGAACCGATGTCGCCGACGAGGCCGATCGCCACCGAGGTGAGCGCGAACCCGACCACGCCGATCTGGAACATGAGACGGCGGCCGTAGCGGTCGCCGAACTTGCCTCCGAGGATCAGCGTGACGGCGATCACAAGGAGGTACGAGTTGGTCACCCACTGCAGCTGGGCCAACGAGGCGTTGAAGTCCCTCCCGATGTAGGGGTTGGCCACGGCCACGACCGAGCCGTCGATCCCGACCATGATCACCCCGAGGGCCACGGTCGTCAGTGTGAGCCACGGCTTGCGGAACAACGAGGTGCTCGACACCGAGGAACCCACCAGGTCAGCAGCCACAGGGCCCGCCGATGTCGATGGCCCCGCTCATCGTGCTGCCGTTCCCCTCTGCCCGATCCGAGCGATTGACCGGGGTCATGTTACGGCCGGGCAGGCAGGGGTGGCCAATGGCCCTCCGCACCCGGATTGCGCCTGGAGGAGTCTCGAAATGAACCCCCTTCAGCACCCGACCCGAGTTTCGGGGCTTTCACTCGTTCCCCACGGAAACCCTTGCAGGAAAGGCAACTTTCATCGCCGTGTAACCCGGGGTTTCATTGGCCACCGCGAGCAATTCACCTCCGTGGACTGAGGTGCAGGGTGACGGAATCAGACAGCCCCGACCCCCCAATGAAAGGCACGTCCATGAAGCGATTCGGCAAGATCCTCAAGGTGGCCCTCCCGACCACCGCACTGGTGGTGGGCCTCGCCGCCTGCGGCTCCTCGAGTTCCAGCACCTCGACCACCGGTGGCACGTCGACCACCTCAAGCGTCTCGGGCACCCTCAACGGCAGTGGCTCGACCTTCCAGCTCGCCTATCAGCAGTCCGCCATCGCCGCCTTCAAGAAGGACGCGCCGGCGCTGACCGTGAATTACGGCGGAGGCGGCTCAGGCAAGGGCCGTACCGACCTCGCCGCTGGCGTCGTCAACTACGCCGGCTCTGACTCCCCGATCCCTGCAGCAGACGCGTCGAAGTTCACGGGCACCGTGCTCTACTTCCCCGTCGTCGTCGGCCCGATCACCCTCTCGTACAACCTGAGCGGCATCAAGGGCCTCAAGCTCGACGGCACCACGACGGCCAAGATCTTCTCCGGGACGATCACCACCTGGAACGATGCAGCGATCAAGGCCCTCAACCCAGGCGTCTCGCTGCCTTCCACGGCGATCACCATCGCCCGGCGTGCTGACTCCTCGGGGACCACGGACAACTTCTCCCAGTTCCTCTCACAGTCGGCTGGAGCGGACTGGACGCTCGGCACGGGCTCGACCATCAACTTCCCCGCCTCGAGTCGTGGCGGAAACGGCAACGGTGGCGTGGCCCAGATCGTGGCCTCGACCCCCGGCGCCATCGGCTACGTGGACTTCGCAGATGCCACCGCAGCAGGTCTGTCCTTTGCCTCGATCAAGAATCGTGACGGCAAGTTCGTCGCTCCCTCGATCGCCGGCGCCACCGCCGCAGCAGCGAACGCAACGGTGAAGTCCGACCTGACCTTCAGCGCCATCTGGGC
>CAWUMT010000273.1:0-2327 GCA_963923735.1 uncultured Acidimicrobiales bacterium | reverse complement strand
TACACAAGGAGTATCGTCGGCAGCGTCAGATGTGTATAAGAGACAGCGTTTGTGTGGCTGTGTAGGGTGTGTTGGGGATGGAGTTTTAGCTGCATGGGGTGGGCGGCGCCGCAAACAGGGCAAGGGAAAAAAGGATGGGGGGTCGGGGACGCATCGCGCGCCGCGGCGCGTCCCGACAGCCGAACCGTCGGCTGGCTCCCGCGCCCACCCAGGATCTCGAGATCGTGGAAGTCGACCTCACCGATCCCGGTGCCCAGGCACTTCATCACGGCCTCCTTGGCCGCAAACCGCCCGGCCAACGAACGCGCCCGGGCGTCCTCAGACTCACCACGCAGCAGGATCTCGAGCTCTTGGGGCGTGAAGACCCGCTCCCACATCGCAGGCGTGCGCTCGAAGGTCTCGGCGATGCGGGCCACCTCGACCAAGTCGATCCCGACTCCGGCGACCGCACTTTGGCCCACGCTCACTCCACCGTCACGGTCTTGGCCAGGTTCCGCGGACGATCCACGTCGAGACCGCGCCCACGGGCCAGGTGGTAGGCGAGCTGCTGGAGCGCCACGACGTCTTTGATGGGCGCGAGCAGCTCGGGTGCGCCCGGGACGAAGAGCACGTAGTGCCCCACGCTGGCCGCTGCCTCGTCGCCGTCATCGACGACGAGCACCACGGTGGCACCTCGAGCTTTGACCTCTGCCACGTTCGAGAGCATCTTCTCCTGAAGCGGCGAGGAGGTGGCCACGGCCACCACCACGCACCCCGGCTCGATCACGGCCAGCGGGCCGTGCTTGAGCTCACCGCCGGGATAGCCCTCGGCATGGAGATAGGAGATCTCCTTGAGCTTCAGCGCTCCTTCGAGCGCAGTGGGATACCCCGCGTGGCGACCGAGGAAGAAGAAGTCCGTGGCGCCGCTCAGGGCCGCGGCGACCTTCGCCACGTCGTCGTCGCGCGCAATGGCTTCCTCGACCACAGCAGGCATTGCACGCAGGGCTTCGATCTGCTCGGCGACCTCTTCGGCGCTCATGGTGCCGCGCACCTGGGCGAGGCGCAGACCCAGCAGCTCGAGAGCGACGATCTGGGCGACGACCGTCTTGGTGGCCGCCACCCCGACCTCAGGGCCGGCATGGGTGTAGAGCACGCCGTCGGCCTCGCGGGCCATGGAGGAGTCCACGACGTTGGAGACGACGAGCACGTGCGCACCCGACTCCTTGGCCTGGCGCAGGGCCTGGAGGGTGTCGACCGTCTCACCCGACTGGGAGACCCCGATGACCAGCGCGGTCTCATGCAGGACCGGATCGCGGTAGCGGAACTCTGAGGCGATGTCGACCTCGACCGGAAGCCGTGCCCAGCGCTCGATGGCGTACTTGGCCACGAGCCCGGCATGGTGCGAGGAGCCACAGGCCACGATGGCGACCTGGGTCACACCGAGGAGGTCCTCCTCGCGGAGATCGAGCTGGTCGAGGACCACGATGCCTGAGGCATCGATCCGTCCCCGAAGGGTGTCCGCCACGGCCTGGGGCTGCTCGCGGATCTCCTTGGACATGAAGTCGTCGAAGCCACCCTTCTGTGCTGCTTCGACGTCCCAGTCCACGACGAGGGGACGCGGATCGACCGGGGTGCCATCGAGGGCGGTGACTTGGAAGGACCCGGGACGCAGCTCTGCGAGCTGATCGTCCTCGAGGGTGAAGAGGTCCCGGGTGCGCTCCAAGAGTGCAGGGATGTCCGAGGCCAGATACGTCGCGTCCTGCGTCCGCCCGATGATCAGCGGCGAGATCCGCCGCGCCGCGACGATGAGGTCGGGCTCTGCGTCACTGACCACACCGAGGGCGAAGGCGCCGCGCACCTCACCGAGCACGTGACGCACGCTGGCCACGAGACCATCGCCAGCCGCGAGGCGCTCCTCGATGAGATGAGCAAGGACCTCGGTGTCGGTCTCCGAAGCCAAGGTGTGGCCCGCGGCAACCAACCGCTCGGCGAGCTCGGCGTGGTTCTCGATGATCCCGTTGTGGACCAAAGCCAGGCCACCGGTGCAGTCGAGGTGCGGGTGTGCGTTGCGCTCCGAGGGCTGACCGTGTGTGGCCCAGCGGGTGTGACCGATTCCTGCAGGCACGCCGGGCAGGCCGTCGGTCATCGCCCCGAGGGCGGCCACCGACTGGGTCCCATCCGCGGCACGGAAGCGGGTCAGCTCGCCAGACTCCATCAGGACGACCCCGGCAGAGTCATAGCCCCGGTATTCGAGACGACTCAAGCCGTCGAGCAGGATCTCCCGAGCGTCATCGGCACCCGTCACGCCGATGATCCCGCACATGGAGCCCAGATTACTGCCCGGTTCG
>CAWUMT010000272.1:0-2331 GCA_963923735.1 uncultured Acidimicrobiales bacterium | reverse complement strand
GGTCTCGTGGGCTCGGAGATGTGTGTAAGAGACAGGGACACCTTCGGCCGTACCTGGCGCAACGGGGTCACCGACATCGCCCTCGGGTGTGCAGGCATCCTTCCCGTCCTCGACCTGCGCGGCACCACCGATGCGATGGGTCGCGAGCTCGTGGCCACCGAGGTCTGCATCGTCGATGAGCTCTGCGCAGCCGCAGACCTCGTGATGGGGAAGGCCTCAGGAACTCCTGCCGCTGTCATCCGAGGCGTGGATCCCCAGTGGTTCGCAGAAGGGTCCGTCGCCGAGCACGTGGTCCGACGGGCAGAGGACGATCTCTTCCGTTAGGAAGGTTCAGTCCTCGAGACCGGTCGCCACCGAGGCGATGGTGGTCGCCGCACCTTCGGCGAAGCTGGTCCATGAGGACCAGCCGAGCTGCATCTTGGCTCGCTCGACGTCGAGGCAGGAGCGAATCAACTCACCAGTACGGGCCGGGGCGTTGATCGCCGGCGTGGTCGTGCCGGTGACCTGTGCCATGGTCGAGTAGAGCTCATTGACGCTCAGCTCTTCACCGGTGCCGATGTTGATGACCAGACCCCCTGAGCGGGTCGCTCCGCGTGCGAAGGCATCGACCACGTCGTCGACGTAGACGAAGTCGCGCGTCTGCTCCCCGGTTCCATAGATCGTGACCTCTTGGCCGCGGAGAAGACGCTCGGCGAAGATCGCCACCACGCCGGCCTCGCCGTGAGGGTCCTGGCGGGGGCCGTAGACGTTGCCGAGGGCGAGGGCCAGGAACTCGATGCCGTGCAGCTCGCGGTACGCGACGAGATAGTCGATCATCGCCTTCTTCGAAACACCGTAGGGAGACAGCGGCCGGTGCGCCACGGACTCGCGCGTCGGGATGTCCTCGCCGGCCGGTTCGCCGTAGAGCGTGCCCCCTGAGGCTGCAGCGATGATCCGCTGGGCTCCGGCGCGCCGCGCACCCTCCATCACGTTGAGGGAGCCGAGCACGTTCACCGAGGCGTCGAAGACCGGGTCGGCCACCGAGACCCGGACGTCTGCCTGAGCGGCGAGGTGGTAGACGACCTCGGGTGCCTGGCGTTCGATCAGGGTGACGACGTCCTCTGAACGGATGTCGAGCTGATGGAAGGTCATCCCACCCTGGGCGCGGGCGTCGGCCAGGTTGGCGAGGCGGCCTGAGGAGAGGTTGTCGATGACGTGGACCTCGTGCCCCTCAGACAACAACCGGTCGACGAGCGTCGAACCGATGAATCCAGCTCCTCCGGTCACCACACAGCGCATCAGGCCTCGATCCTTCCCGCCTCGACGGTCTCCCCGGGCAGCACCACCGCACCGTCACCGAGGACCGAGACGCCAAGAACCTGGGCACCGATCTCCACGCTGGCCCCCTTGCCGAGGATCGAGGAGCGCACTGCGGCGGCCGCTTCGACTCGCGCACCGGGGAGCAGGACGGAGTCGATGACCTCGGCTCCGGGGCCCACCAGACAGTTCGCGTCGATGACCGAGCCGCGAATCACGGCGGTCTCGTGCACCGTGGCGGTGGGATCGACATAGGAGCCGTCCACGACCTCATGGCGAAGATACGAAGGCGTCCGAAGGCCCTCGAGGATGTCGCGGTGGGCTTGGAGGTAGGCCTCAGGAGTCCCGGCGTCCAGCCAGTAGCGCTCATCGGCGAAGGCGTAGAGGACGCCGTCAGTGACCATCGAAGGGAAGGTGACCCGCTCGATCGAGACGCGCTCACCGAGCGGGATCCGCGCAAGGACCGAGGGCTCGAAGACGTAGGTGCCAGCGTTGATCAGATTGGTCGGTGCCTCGTCAGCGGGTGGCTTCTCGACGAAGGCTTCGACGCGACCCTGATCGTCGGTCGGCACCACGCCGAAGCGACTGGGGTCCTCGACGGGGTGCAGTGCGATGGTGCCCTCTGCCCCGCGCTCGCGGTGGAAGGCCACGAGCGCCGAGACGTCGAGATCGGTGAGCACGTCGCCGTTGACCACGACGAAGGTTCCAGTGACACCGAGCTCCTCGGCTGCGAAGCGCACGGCGCCTGCGGTGTCGAGGGGCTCCGGCTCGACGGCATAGCGGAGGGTCACCCCCGCGCAGATCCCGTTGGGATAGGCCTCCAAGAAGCGGTCCGGAAGGTATCCGAGCGACAGCACTGCCTCATCGACGCCATGGGCGGCGAGGTGGCCGAGGACCCCTTCGAGCATGGGAACCCCCATGAGGGGAAGCATCTGCTTCGGCGTGGTCAGCGTGAGTGGCCGCAGGCGGGTTCCCTCGCCGCCGACGAGGATGACGGCCTGCACCAGCCCTACTTCGAGGTGGTGGTGGTGCCGC
>CAWUMT010000271.1:0-2353 GCA_963923735.1 uncultured Acidimicrobiales bacterium | reverse complement strand
TGGCGGCGAAGTTGTTCATCATGACGGCGAGGACGTTCTTCGAGCGGACCATCCCGCCGTAGAAGAGCGCGAGGCCTGGGGTCATGAAGAGCACGAGGGCGGCGCTCAGCACCACCCAGAGGGTGTCGACGGGGTTCACGGCTTCCTCCTGGCTTGGTCGGAGATGCTCAGATCGCTTCGCTGCCGCGCTCGCCGGTGCGGACGCGGATGACGGACTCGACGGGCTGCACCCAGACCTTCCCGTCTCCGATGCTCCCGGTCTGGGCGCTCTCGACGATGGTGGTGACGATCTCGTCGCAGCGCTCGTCGTCGATGAGGACCTCGAGGCGGATCTTGGGCACGAAGTCGACCTCGTACTCTGCGCCTCGGTAGACCTCGGTGTGCCCACGCTGTCGACCGAAGCCCTGGGCTTCGGTGATGGTCATCCCATCGACGCCCCTCGCCTTGAGCGCGGCCTTGACATCATCGATCTTGAAGGGCTTGATGACGGCGACGATCAGCTTCACGGGTTGCTCCTGTCCTCAGGCTTGATGGGGCATCGTAGGCGCAGGCTGGGCTCAGGGGTCGATGCGAACGAGCTCGTCCCGGAACAGCCGGGCGTTCAGCACGTACTGCTCGGCCGAGTGGGTGATCAGCGCCCGGTTCGAGGCCCCCTCCTTGATCTTGCAGGGGACGCCGAGCGCCATCGCGTCGGGCGGCACGATCGTCTTGTTGGGGACCACGGCGTTGGCCCCGACGATGGCGAAGGAGCCGATACGGGCGTGGTGGAGCACCACGGAGCCCGAACCGACGAGGGAATCGTCCTCGAGGATGGCCCCCTCGAGGTGGACCATGTGCCCGACGACGCAGCGCTCCCCCACCACCGTGGGGAAGCCGGGGCCGCAGTGGACGACGGTGCCGTCCTGGATGGAGGTCTTCGCACCGATGTCGATGGTCCCGTGGTCGCCGCGGAGGACCACGCCCGGCCAGATGGAGGCCTCGGCGCCGATGGTCACGTCGCCGATGACGACGGCCTCCGGCGCCACGTAGGCATCGGGGTGGATGCGCGGGGTCCGGTCTCCGAGTCGATAGATCGCCATGGCCGCGACACTAGGCCGCAGCGGGCGGTTGGCGGCAGATCAGTGGGTCAGCCAGGTGATGCCCTGCCAGATCCGCCAGCCGAGGTAGATCACCGTCGCGGCGATCAGGAGCCGAAATCGCCAGGGCAGCGGCCCCTTCGACGGCTCCTCGAGCTGGAGGCCGCAACGGGGGCAGTCGCCGTCAACGAGCTCATCGTCAGCGACGATGCGATCGCAGCTGTCGCACCATGGCATCGGTCAGCCGGTCCGGACGCGGAGCTTCATCGGAGTGGATCCGAAGTCGAAGGCCTCCCTGAGCGAGCGCTCGACGTAGCGGAGGTAGGTCTGAGGGAGCCGACCCGAGGTGAAGAGCGTGAAGGTGGGCGGGTCGATGGCTCCCTGCACGGCGTAGCGGATCCGAGCGCCCGGAGCAGGGTGCTTGCTCTGGAGATCCCGGATGGCTCGGTTGAGCGCGCCGGTCGAGATCCTCTGGTGATAGGAGTCCGTCGCCTCGAAGATGGCGGGCAGGATCTTGTGGACGCCCCGACCGGAGGCTGCCGATATCCGGATGACCGGGGCTGAGCCCAAGAACGCGAGCTTCTCCCCCACGCCGGCCATCGCCGCCGCCCTCTGTTCGGTATCGAGCAGCTCCCACTTGTTGAGAACGACGACCGCTGGGCAGCCTGCGACTGAGATCCGTTCGGCAAGGCGCTGGTCCTGGTGGGAAGCGCCTTCGGTGGCGTCGATGACGAGCAGGGCGATGTCTGCGCGGTCGAGAGAATCGAGGGCTCGCAGCACCGAGTGCGACTCTGCACCGCGTTCTGTCCGAGCTCGCCGCCGCATGCCAGCCGTATCGATGAAGCGAACAGGCCCATCATCGGTCTCGACGACGGTGTCGATCGAATCGCGGGTGGTCCCGGGCATGTCGTGGATGATGGATCGCTCGTCGCCGATGAGCTTGTTGAAGAGCGTCGACTTGCCCACGTTGGGACGTCCCACGATGGCCACTCGGGTCGTCGGGTCCTCCTCGTCGTCCTCGGGCCCATGCTGGGACAGCTCGTCTGGCAATTGCTCGACAAGTGCGTCGAGCAGATCTCCTGTGCCGCGACCGTGGAGGGCGCTGATCGGGAAGGGCTCGCCCATCCCGAGCGACATCAGCTCCCAGATCCCGGGCTCGTGACTCTGGTCGTCGACCTTGTTCGCCACCAAGATCACCGGCCGACCGGAACGGGCGATGAGGCGTCCGACCATCTCGTCGTCGCCGGTGACGCCAACAGAGGCGTCCACCACGAAGA